>CAYWSY010000154.1:0-1519 GCA_964461105.1 uncultured bacterium | reverse complement strand
GGCTGTTTATATTAACACATTCCCCCTCTATCCCGATTCAACCCCGGGACTTTGACGCAAAAATAATTTCAAGAACTTTTGTTAAGGACACTTGTCAATCATGTCTAGATGGCTCATCGGAACAGCTCTGTTTGCAACGATTTTTTTTTCACTCAATCAGATATGCCATCATGCAACAGATGGCTATTTCCCATATGAAATTCCAGCCTCTGTTTGCAACCATCCAGAATGGGATGTCGCTCCTAAAGAGGTTATTCACCTACTCAATCAACCTTATTACTATTTAGGAAAAGGACATCAATGCTTTGTATTCGAGTCTGAAGATAGAACCACAATTCTAAAATTTCCCTTTCATTCGAAGATGATCCCTCCGATCTGGTTGCGGCCCATTCCCTTCATTTCTGACATCTATTACTCAAGAAAAAGACAAAAAAAAGCACGCAAACTCCAGCAAGATACAGAAAGCTATCTCCTCGCTTATCGCCAGTTACAAGAAGATACGGGCGTACATTACATCCATTTCAATCGCACAGAAAAGACACTCCCTCAAGTTAAACTATACGACAAGATTGGAGTCGTGCATACACTTTGTTTGAATCACATGGAATTTATTCTCCAACACAAAGCAGATCACCTGTTTGAAACGATCGATCGGTGGATGCATGCAGGTCAAATTGAGCTCGCCAAACGCGGGCTTTTAGATTTAATCGACTTATTCAAAAGGCGCTTTGATTTGCAAATTGAAGATCGGGAATACGTCCTCAATGGCAATTACGGTTTCTTAAATGATCGAGCTATGATGATGGATATTGGAAGGCTGCGCACACTGAAAGAGCCTCTTAGCAAAGAAACTCAAGCGACCCTTATCTGGGGCGTATTCACTCCCCTCTCAGCCCATCTCGAACAACACTACCCAGAACTTGCGCTCTTCCTTGAAGAAGAGCGCAAGTCATATGCCTTTCGCTAAATTTAGAAAGCAATTCCTGCTGTAACGGTTAAGCCATGCAAGGAGAGATTTCCCACTCGACCTGTATCTGAAAAGCGATTCATATTGAACCAAATTTGCTATTCCCATCCAGCTTTTAAGGTAAATAGGCAACTATCATCATTGAACCAAGCCATGTACGTTAACCCAAGGCTCGTCTCAAACACCATATTTACTTCTGTAATCGAAAATTTAAGGTTCACATTAGTTGTTTTAGCACCTGGTGAGACAAGAGTGTATTCATCCTTTGCTTTAGAATGGGAATCACTCCAGAGCGCTGTTGCCGCAAGATCTCCGTACACTCCCCAGTTTTTGCAAAAGTGCCACACCGTATCTAAACCAGCGCGCGTTCCAATCCCCCACATGTGTTCGCGACGCTGTTGGTGAATCCGATAGACATTGAGGCTAAGAGCTTCGCTTGTATTGGTTGTCAGAAAATGATTATTGTACTTTTCAGTAATCCAAGCTGCCTTTAAACCGGTGACTGCTCCCCCGCCTAAAGGCGGGGGCTTCTAGGGATCGCTCCCAGGCCAT
>CAYWSY010000153.1:0-1533 GCA_964461105.1 uncultured bacterium | reverse complement strand
GACTGATCCATCGGAAGATGATCCGAATAGGATCATTCCTTTCGACTTGGATGATCTTAAAGAAGCACAAGAAAAAGATGACATGGTGAAAAGAATTAAAACCAACATAAAGAATCAAAAACAATATGTATTAGAAGATGGATTATTATTACGAAGACAAAAATCACCACTTTCATCAGTACCATTCGTCCCACAGGGAAGAATACGTGCTGACATTTTAAAAATTTATCATGATACTCCAGGAAATGGCGCTCATTTTGGTCGTGACAAGACAATAAGAAGAATACAAGAACGATACTACTGGCCAAAAATGATAGCCGATATAGAAAATCACGTGAAATCATGCTTTCCATGTGCACAAAACAATCATCGTCGACAGAAGCCACCTGGAAAATTACAACCAATACCACCACCTGATGGAATATGGAAGTTACTTAGCATGGATTTTCATGGACCAATAACTCCGACAACAAGACGAGGAAATCGATACATTATATCATTAACGGATGTCTTATCAAAATTTGTTATTACAAAAGCAGTTAAGGATTGTTCAGCAAAAACAACAGTCGATTTTCTTACCAACGACGTCATCTTGAAATATGGAACACCAACATGCATATTAACTGACAATGGCACTCACTTTACAGCAGAAATAACAAACAATTTATTCAAGGAACTTGGTGTTACTCATTTATATACAACAGTTTATCATCCACAAACAAATGGGCAAATTGAACGTTTTAATGCAACAATGGATGGAAAGATAGCAGCATTATGCAATGATCAACGTACAGATTGGGATGAAATGTTACAATTCGTTACATTTAATTACAACACATCCATACATGCAACAACAAAACATACACCATTCGAAATGATGCACGGCCGACAAGCTACTCTTCCATTCGATCAACAACAAACACTTATTTCACTTACAAAAGATGCTGAACATGGAGAAAAACTTCGAAATTATCTCGAAAAATTAACACAAGAAGCACGTAACAACATCCAGAAATCTCAACAACAATATAAAATTCGATATGACCAACATCGACAAGAATTATCAATCAAAATTAATGATTTAGTCCTGATCAAAACCAGAAATTTTAGAAACAAATTCGACATCCGATACGAAGGTCCATTTCGAGTTATAGAACAATTAGGAAGAAAAACATTCATTGTACAACATGTCAAGAAAACAACATTAACAAAACAAGTTACAATGGATACCATCGTTCCACTAGTCGAACGATGGAATCTAAAAAACTAAACACATCCTAATAAGGAAAGTTGTAAATCGATCGTAAATAGTAATTGATTAAATAAAAATATTCATTTGTATTTATTTGATTAGAACATATGAATTTGATTTAGCAGATCATGTCGGGGAGACAGGTTTCCCCTTCTCACTGATAAGATGGGGCTATCAATGATATACATATACAATAATCATCTATGTGCAAGCGACATCTTTTTTTTTTCTATTCATATAGACATTCAATCGACATATCATCGCTATCACGTACGGACGGC
>CAYWSY010000152.1:0-1551 GCA_964461105.1 uncultured bacterium | reverse complement strand
GCAAGAACTTTTGAAACAGACTACTACTGCCGATTCAAAGCCAAAAGCGCAGCTCGGACAGTTTCTAAACTCTTCTCCCCTTCTGCATTTTTTAATGGAGAGTAAACCTCTTCTCTTGGGTATAAAAGCACACAAGTATTAACAGAATACACGAGTAGATCAAAAATAAACGTCTCAAATTTCCAGATCGGCACGCTTTTTCCATTAATAAGCGTCGATTTACGAGCAAGATGCAATGGCATGTCCACCTGCCCATCAATGACCTTCTGGATAAGCTCTGCACGAAATGAAAACAAGCTTGCATTCGCAATCGAATATTTAAGCGAGCCATCCTCACAGGTGGCTGCAGCATCATCAGGACTTAATTCTGTATACTCGACCACACGAATGTGCTCTCCTGCTGAAACAACAACTCCCATTTTCTCTTGAGCGTACTTCCTGCTTACAGCTTTGATCACAACATCTGCATTTCGACGCTGCTGAAATCCAATCAACTCTGCATCAAAAGGATCTGCAAGGGGATTATCGACAGGGATCACCGATACGAATTCAATTCCCTGCGAGCGCCATTTATCCCATAACCCAGATGCCGCAAACGCATGCAACACATGTCCATTACCATCAGGACCCGTACACAGCGCGCCACTTGCATCTCTTAACCAATTACCTTCATCATTGCAAAAGGGCAACACAGGTTGTTCAAAAAAATCCACTTGCGCTAACTCCAATCCAAAATATTCATGCTCATAAAAAAACTGACATGTTTGCGCATGATTTAATGGCGATGTCATGATGGCAAGTTTTAACGGACGTCCCACTTGAATGCAGACCTCTTTGACCCGCTCAGCAAACAATTGGAACAGACTTTTTGACAAGGTGGGAGACACTGGAACCATTCCCTTTGGCCCCTGATATCCAAGTCGCGTTCCTTGTCCTCCTGCTAAAATAATGCATCCCGCTTTACCCTCGGAAAAGAGTTGCTGTCCAACATGCTGATCTTCCAAGTTTCCCGATACTGCATACTCCTTGAGCGGAGCAAACTCAAAAGGCAAAGCCAAATTCTGCTTAGCAAGCAGGGCTTGTTGCCGCTCTTTGACTGATCCATCAAAGCCTTCTAAACACAGTGACTCGATCACTTGGTCGACTGTCATTTGGCTTAAATCTCCATCGGGCGCAATAAGTGGAAGATGTGTCAGCTGCCGATTCGGAGAGGCGACATTTTGCTTTAAAATCCCTTGCCGGGGATCCGCCCAAAGGGAAACGATCTTTAACGGAAAAGAACAATCTAAAAAATAGGTAAGCGAAAGAACTCCTGAATCAGGAACAACCAGCCACGAGCAACGCTGCTTAATGAAAGAGAGCATCTCTAAGAGCGTTGTCTTTCCACGCAAATCGATAATCCCCCGTTGGTGAAACTCTGGAGACGGAGCGTTACCAAATAATACGACGCAAATTCCCTCAATAGAACAGACGCGATCAAAAAATTCATTCCACTTTTCAAAAGACCAATTCTTTTGATATCCATAAACAGTTTCCGTCTGAACATGCACC
>CAYWSY010000151.1:0-1681 GCA_964461105.1 uncultured bacterium | reverse complement strand
ATGATGTGTATATAGCTGCGGGAAGGATCCATATCGTTCATTGAGTGTGAGTTGAGGAATGTGGAGAAAATATGTCGCATAGATGTTTAGATTCAGTAGAAATAATTGTTGGGGGCTGTGAAAGATGATGTATGACTATGGGGTCTTTTACTTCAGTTCATGGTCAGATACGAGGTAAGAAGTATTTATTGTATTCGATGCGGAGTTTGATTTTTGTACCAAAATGACATTTTATAAAAAGAAATTAGTTTGTGCAAAATTAATATGAATTGATCGCATCAGTACAGTGACTTTTGCGGCCTGGGAGACCTTAGGGTGTCCTGATAGCCTTAGTAACATTGAGAACTGGGCGAGTGAAGTGATTCATTGTCAAGACCCCTGATGCTTCAAGAGCACTACATCATAGGCGATGTGCTCATTTGACCCCGAGAAGCTCGAAACTGCCGTAACTCGCAATAGAGTAAGCTGAATTTCATGGAGAAATCGAGATTATTATCTGATTCGGTGTTCAAAGTGTTTCATTTGTGAAGTTAAGCCTACCCTAGATTGAAATAATTCCATCAGCTATGCACTATACCTGCAAGACTCCTGAGATCACTATAACTACTAGATGCCTATGGTTTATATGTTGTATGATAATTTTCTATGCCTTCAAATGATGGCAGCAGAATATCACCGAGTTCTTTACTTAATTTGTCATTTATTTAAATTAAAACTTCATTCTATGGAAATATGAGGTTGAGTTTGAATTCGCCACAAAATCAAATTTCACATGATCTCATTTATTATGAGGAGCAATGAAGTTTGAAAAGAGAAATAGTTTGAAGTAATCGTTACTCATTTATTACATGAGTCAATGTTGTGATTGACTCATTCTTCGAAATTGCGAAACGATTTCGAGTCTTCCTCGAATCAATTCATGAAGTCAAATGTTATTAAACTCATGTGTCTCTACAGTTAAGAGAATGATAGGAAAAAATTTCAATAACTTACTTGGTATCGATGGTAACTGTTGAGGATTTGATTGAAACGTTGGCAAACATTTTGCATTGAACAAAATAGTGTGAAGTCACTCTGATGATCCATAATTCGATAAACGAGTTCGATGGGTAATGTTATAAATGTATACATTTTGTTCGTAGATTGTGCAGAAGATTATAAAAGTTACAAGCGACAGAATGTGCTGTGTGTAATAATTATGAAATGTTGTTCCTGTTAACAACACAAGAAAATGTAAAAAATTGAAATAGCGAATCGTTGAGTTTTGCAAAAAGAGAGCACCCATGTATATGTTTAATGAATTTCAGTATGGCATGAATGATTATGTATTTATGAAGAAGAGAACATGCAAAAACTCTGATCAGTCTTCATTTGAGTTTCAGAGAAAAATTCATGCTAAGAACTTTGTCGCATACGCTTTTTAACAAAAATGCAATGATAGAAGGGAAGCTTTTAAAAAAACAAGGACCAATGAAAGGTATATTTATTGATAAAAACTCATCCATATGATTTATTTAATCTTTGACTTACTTTTCGCTTTTTTGTTATATTAACATGTCTCACTATAAAATTAGTCATTTCTTCATCAATATAATGCTAAGAGGCAATGAAATGTGTTTCACGAAAATTCAATGCTATTGAGTAATTGTTTCCGAGTAGGCCTCTGAGAAATTCAGATGGC
>CAYWSY010000150.1:0-1727 GCA_964461105.1 uncultured bacterium | reverse complement strand
AAGATATGAAAGTATTCTAGAAAACTTTATTGAGTTTATTATATAAAATCTTAGATAAATAATAACATTTTATAAAAAGTTAATCATCTCCCCCAGGTTCATAGTCAGCAGTGGTATCATCATCTGACAGGTCCAGGTCTCCTAAATCTTGGGTAATATCAAGAGAATCTTTATGACTTGGAGTGAGTAACATTTCGTCATAGCTTTCACTTGAATAATCATTAGTAGCAGCAGCTGTTGTTATTGTAGTTGCAGTTGCAGTTGTTCTTTTTTTACGTCTGGTTTTTAATTTTGAAGTAAAAGAGTTTCTCATTGAACTAAGACGACTAAAACATTCAGCAGAATAATATCCTATCGACGAGAAAATGCTTGTAAATAATGTGCCTAAAGCATCATAACCGTCATTATAAATTATTGTGGATAACGCTAATGCAATACGAAGAATGGTTGATGAACAGAAGCGGTGTTTAGGAACCATTGTCCACAGAAGTGAGTGAAAAGCCTCATTGGCATTTTGTGATCCACCACCAACTACTCGTGCCAAACTAGTTTGAGAGCATAACTCGTGAAATACGGGCTTGATCATATCCAAGCATGCTCTTGGGATGGTTGATTTTAAATTATGAGAAAATTGTTGACCATTTAACTTTGCCTGCAAGTACTTACACCGCTGAGGGTCGCACCAATCATGCATTGGTTCTTTGTCCGTCGAATAATGATGTTTGAAAATAGCCCACGATTTTTGATAAAGTTTATCTAAATCAGTATTAGATTCGCGTATAGCTTTAGCAAAATAAATCTTAAATTTGATTGCATGAGCATCAGTCATTCGTCCTTTACCACTAAATCTTTTACCGTCAGACAAAATTTTATTTTTATTCTCTTGCTTGATCTTCTTGATGCGGCTCAACATCCGTTTAGCAAAGTGGTTTGTATCTTCAAGCTTTTTTATTGTAACACCAGGATATATAGGATTGCTTGTTAGAAAACTGTGAACCTTAGCATCACCATCTCCAATATATGAAAGATATCTAACGTTATATTTGGATACTGATCGACAAAACATAGCATAAACCATTTGTTTTTCCATTGCGCCTGACGTCCCTGAGTTAGAAAGGCTTATGACAAAGTAGTATATAATTGATAAGAAGTACCTGTAAAATTCAATTGACACTCATGATTTTCCTGAAATGCTTTGAATAAATCAAAATTAGCATGGCGTAGGCTTTCTGCTCCTTGACATTTAGTACATGTTTTAGAACACCACGTAGCATCTATAACTTTTGGATTGGCAGTCGTTGAACATAGAGCTGCGATTCCATGAAGACTAGTATATCCTCGGGTAAGCCATGCACCATCACCGCTTACTACTAGATCTCGTACATTACCAGCTTGAATGACAGCCTCCTCGATAGCAGACATCATCGATTGTTCTTGAGCTTTTTCAACATAATTTAAAATAAATTGTTGTGCTGCATGGTACTTGTGTTCCTGAATTGGTGGTGGCAGATTTAAAGCGCCTAGCAACTTCATCATTCCAGCACGACCTAATCCACATAAGGTACCACCAATAGCTAACCGAGTATTAATCTCATGACGTCTACCAGCTGGCATTTTCGGTGATGAATATAAACGAGTGAGAGATTCACAATTATAACACATGAATTCAAGCTGCATGTATAGTCCATTGCGTTCTTTGACAGTTACGGATCCATCCCAAGACTTGT
>CAYWSY010000149.1:0-1741 GCA_964461105.1 uncultured bacterium | reverse complement strand
CATTAATCGCAAAGGCAAGCTCTGCACAGAGCACATTGCTCGATTGGGAATCGGAAATGATGCACACTGGAGCTGACTGCGTACTCAGCGACGATTTATGATGATCGATGACACTGATCACTTCAAAATAAGAAGGGATTTTAGTCTCATCTCGATTGCAAAAATCGCGAAGGGTCACAGTTCCTAAAATCGGCTTATGGACGTCGCTGGAAAGAACGATGCCAAGAGGGACCTGCTTACCTTGCTGATCTGTCGAAGTTACAGTCAAATAAGAGTAATCTCCCATTTTACTGCGGAGTTCATCGACATCAGCACGGTAACTCACCTGTTGCGAATGGCAACCAAACACTTCTGTTTTAATGTTGAGCGCAACATCAAGCCGCTCGACATAATTACGCACACTTAAAATTGCCTGATCAAGCGCTCGGGTCATTTTCTCTAAAGCACTAAAAATCACTGACCGATCTTCTACCAATTGCCCTTTCCGATCAAAAAGAGGCGTCTGATGCAGGGATTCAATATCATCAATCAGCTTCTGAAATTCACCCAAGTTCAAACGCGTCAGTCCCTGAGCAAACTCTTTAAACGTGCTCTTTAGCCCCTTTGGAATCTTTAATACTTTTTGCAAATAATCTTGCACCTGATCGCGCTGTTTGGATGTAAATTCTTTAATAGGCTCACATTCTTCCAATGCAATATTAAACAAAGCTTTATTTAAGAGAGTGAGATCTTTCACTGAGAGCTTCGGCTTCCCAAAAAACGAAATGAACTGCAAATGCATGTTGCTAACAGACCAACGCAAGCATTGATTGAGCAACATAATCACCTGGCGTACACTCTCCACATCAAAACTACGCCAATCTCCTAAATAATATCCCCGATCATCGACAAGAACAACAGCATGCTGCGCAGGGCCATGATCGATATTCAATGTGGATACATTTGTCTGTTTGCGCACTAAACCCTTTTGCGTCATCAGCTCTAAACTTGATAAAAACAAGCTCGTGCGCGATTTATTGAGATGTTCAAAAATCGAATCACCAAAAATCTGCTGAAAGAGGATATGAATCTCAATCTGTGAAAGAGGGGGACCTCCTGGGATATTCCAAAAATGAAGATTTTCAGAAACTCTCGCTGCAAACGCATCGACCCATCCCCAAAAGGATGCAATTGTCGTATCAAGATCAGGAGAACCATGCGCTGTGACAAAATGACTGCCAGAATACGTTTTTCCCATTCCAATCGGGAACATACTTTGATATTCATCCCGGGGCACCCATTTTCCAACAATCTTTGCTCGCACCTCAAGATTTTCTTCACGGGTCAACGAGGAAAATTGATTAAGCCAAAGCTCAAAATGAGAGAGGGCGTAGGTTTCAAGCTGCTGCTTTTCGTTAATTTGAGAGACGTAATCCAAAACAGCCGGCAAGAGAAAGCAGGGAGCCTTCTCTTTTTGAATCAGTTGAAGTAGAAGCTGATTCACTTGATCCCGCTTCTGCTCTTCATTTAGCTTGTTAAAGGAGGCTGACTTGAGTGTTTTACCCCATTCAGAAAAGGGGCCAAATAGCTTAGGTGCAATGAGAAAATCGCCTAAATTGCCTTCTGTCGTAGAAGGCACCCGCGCGCGCGCGCCTTGTTTTTTTTGATTTTTCATTAGGATACACAATCAAGAGATGTTGAATGGATTGAGCAGGACTCGAACCTGCGACCACCCACTTAGAAGGCGGGTGCTCTATCCAGC
>CAYWSY010000148.1:0-1818 GCA_964461105.1 uncultured bacterium | reverse complement strand
CGCCGGCCTGGACCCGCCGCCTCGCCTGCGGCGCGCGGCATGCCATGACCCCGGCATTGTAACTTAAGTCTTGACATATGTCAAATGAAAATGGAAAATTAAGCACTAGCAATCTTCTTTAAGATGTTGGTACTATTGAAGTTGTAGTCAAAGAGGGTAAAAAACTCAAAAGAAGTATGAAGCAGTAAATTAGAACATGTGTAAAAATCTCAATTTTAGTTTGCTTGATAGGTCTGAATGGTGCATATCGCTTCACGACAAATTCCGTCTCTTGAATTTTTTAGCCACTCTGGCGATGGGGAAATATTTATAGTTGGTTGTGAGACCGTATAGTCTTTCTGATTATTCTAGCGATTCGCTCTCCTGATTCACATGCGGCTTCCATTGTGCCTGGTACGTCGAATAAGGTGGAAGCATGTTCCCCAGCGAAATAGAGGTTCTGATGAAGAGGGGCAAATAATGTTCTAAATATTTCTCCGTTTTCCTCTACTGTAGCGGTCAGAACATGTTCTTGACCGCTTGCGATATAAGAGTAAGTCCCTTTTGCATAAGGATCATTTGGCCAACTATATCCTATCGGTTCATCATATGAGAGATTAGCTTCATCTTTAGCATACATAGGAGTTGTAAAAGATGGGCAATTTTCAAATCCGTGCTCAATCATTGAACGCGCTTGAATATAGGAGCTTGAAATCGACTCAGGAGAAAATAGGCTTGTCTTTCCAGTATAGTAAACTGTAAGTATTTGCTGAGTTCTATCAAAAAAACTAATGATTTCATCGCTAACTACCCCTGATTTTGCTAATGGGGCTGTTGTAAAAGGAACCATGATTTTTGCATTTGCTCCGTATTTAACTTTACGAATAGCCTCTAATTTAGAATCAGGAATGATGCCTTCCTCAAAAATGATGTGCTCAAAGATCGGGCAGGGGATTGCTAAAACCAATATATCAGCCTCTACTTTAATGTCATTTTGAAATGTCAACTGGTATGAGGCATTTTCATTTTTTGTAATCTTAACCAAAGGCATGTTTAGATGAAGCTTTGGTCCAAGCAGTTCTCCTATTTTTTGAGGAAGTACGGAGTTTCCTCCTTCAATTGTAACCAAATCCACATATGCATCAGCTTCTTCATTGCCTTGATGAGCAGAGCATATTCCACCTAAAAGCATATGAAATAACGTTTCTGTATAAAGTGGAGATAATGTCTCAATGGCTCCTCCTTCATAGGCAGCCATCCTAACTGCTAGAATCTTATAGAGGGGATCTTGAGAATTAACAATCTGCCCTAGAATCTCTTTCATATTAGGAAGCTCTGAAGCTAACTTATCGAGCTTTTGTTTAAGATCATTAGGATCGTATTTTTTGTTTTTTAATATCTGATCAATCGAAATTAAATCCATTCCATTAAAGTAGGAAAGTGTTAAATTGACGCGGCTAGAAACGCGTTGTAATCCAAATTCGTCGATTAAGTGATTAAGGTTGGTTGCTTCTCCGCCATCGGTAATATTTTGACCTCCTAATTCTGCAATGTGGCTATTAATTTTTGCTGTAAAAATTCTGCCACCTACTCGGTTGCGTGCTTCATAGAGTTCAACATTCATCCCTTCTTTGTGCAATCGATATGCTGTCGTTAATCCAGCTATGCCGCCGCCGATCACAACAACTTTTGGGCTATGTGCAAAAGAAAATGCAGGTGTGTTTGAAAAAATAGCTGTCATGCAAAAAAACATCCTTAAGAGAGGTGAAATCATATGCTTGTTTTCTAGTAGTCCGTTTCAAAAGTTCTTGAAATTATTTTTGCGTCAAAGTCCCGGGG
>CAYWSY010000147.1:0-1824 GCA_964461105.1 uncultured bacterium | reverse complement strand
GATGTCCTCCCTTTGATTTGAGGTAAGGATAGCCGGCTTTCAGGCGAGCGGGCAAACCTGCCGTAGGGTCAACCGAGTTATTCTCTCTTAACCAACCCCGTAAAACCTGCGAGCCCCAGGGTGGTAATCAGCCATCCAAAAGCAATATGAAACCAAAAGTATAATTCATAGATTGAGGGGAATGAACCGGCAGCGCTTTTAGCGATCTCTAGATATTCATCTCGGGAGTTTAGAAGATTGGGACATAGATCATCACGAGTTAATCGGTAACTACGGGGTAGCCAGTGCTCTTCCTGATGCAAGTCCAAGAATGGAATGAAGGAGTCGACCGAAAATACGGCAGCATCGAAAGTGGGGTATGGAGCGGGAGGTGTTGGGCAAAATATGTATGGTTGACCGAGTGTATTTCGGGTTTTTGTTGGAAGAATGTATCCGTTTAAATACCCTGCATTGAACACGAAGAATCCAGAGATTAGAAAAATTAGAGCGGCATAAAGTGTGCGTTCTGGTCTATATCCATATCCAAGTAGCTTGCCAAATAGGACCATGGATAGCAGGGCTTCAAATCGTCGCCCAGCATTTTTTGATGTTAGTTTGTGCCAATTCTGTATGTTGTTTTTCCAAATAGAAATTTTCTTGGCTTCATTTGCTCGACCCATCTTTTTAAGAACAATGGACAGTTGCTCAAAAGGTTGCGGTCTAAAGCTAATGCCTAAGTGTTCGGCTTTTTGCTTTGATAGCCAGCGTACTCTTTCTCTGGCCTTCTGTGGCGATGCCCCTGAGAATGCCTCATAGAGGCACCTGTCCAGCAGTAATTGTCCGTCCTTCGGCCAACTCAATTCGCAGTCGATAATTGAGCGGATGCTTGCTGCCCTCATGTCGAGGGCATCGATGCGAGCCCTCTCCAAGGCTAGGAAAGCGGCCTTAATCGTGCATCCCCTGAGCTGAAGCTTGGATATGTAGGATGTCACATTCAGATTTTTGCCCGTCTCCCCATCGTCTATTACAACATCTCCCCCGATCATCCCGTTTCCGAAATTGACATTTCCATATGTTCTGAAGCCAAGATCTAAAGATACGGAACCAGCAACCGCGATGTGTTGTGCGTCAACGGAGTTCCTGGATGCGTCTGGGTGAGGGGCGCCATGATGAAAGTGTGATCCTCGAAAACTTAGAAAAGTTCCGATTGAGGCATATTCACAAGAGACTGCAAGGGGAGACGATATACTGGTGCGTATTATTTGGAGGCTTCCGTCAATTGTCGCCCCTTCTATACTTATTCCAGTTTTTGGTGCGGTTATTGATATTTGATGAATTGATACGTCTCCTCCGATTTTTGCCCGAGCTAGAGTTAGGCGCCCATGGAAGATGGTGTACCGATCGATTGTCACTGTTCCTTCAATGGCGGATCGGAACAACGAAAGTGAAGTTCGATCAGTCAGAAAAACGCTGGCTGAGGCAACTAGGTTGGTTCTTATATTTGCGCTGATAAATCTAACTTCACCGTAAAATCTGCTACGTGAGAGGAAAACAGTGCCCCCAATTCTTGCCCTATCGCAGCTGAGCGATTTTTCCACATTGTAGAAGTGGCTATGTGTGCAATCGAGTGCACCTTTTATTTCAGATCCAATAAAAACTACTTCGCCATAGGCAGAAAACTGATTGTTTAGATATGTACTGCCTTTAACCTCAGTATCTCCACATAGCAGAGAGTGCGGGGTCGCGAAGAGTTTTGATGAGTGTAAATTGAAGTCGCCTTGTATAATGGAGTTCTGCAAATGAATAGGTGAGAATACCGTGCATTCAGAAATTTGAAGATCGCCG
>CAYWSY010000146.1:0-1896 GCA_964461105.1 uncultured bacterium | reverse complement strand
ATATTCATCACATGCACATCTACATTTAGTAGAAAAGGTAATCAATCACGGTGCATTTTGTTTTCATAATTGTTTTCCTAATGAAAGTTTTGTACGCTTTCTTCGATCTTTACGTTCAGGTACTAGATCGTTAGCTCGTCAAATTTGTAGCTCATTAGAGAAGTTTCGCTGTACACTTAAAAAGGAAACTTTATCTATCAGTAATATTTTCATCGATGAGAAATTAATTATTGATAATTATCTAGATAGAGAGTATGTTTTGAATTATAGATCACAATTTTTCTATTCAGTAAGAAATATTATTACTTCAATAGATGAGCCTAGTTTACGCTTCTTCTGTCGTGCATGTAAAGGTTTCTCTGAATATCATTCATTATCGTATAAACGACGTGGTAATACACAAAGTTTCATAGTATCATTTCATGATGATAGTAATAAGAAATCTTTTGGGCAAATAATTTTCTTTTATGAGTTATTTGGTATGTCTTACGCCTTCTTGAACGTGTACGATGTTGTTGAAAATTATTTTTCTTCAAGTGATTATGTAAAAAAGTGGTCTGTTTCTTCTTCTGTAAACAAAAAACTTGATAATTATTAAAACAAATGTAATCTTTCTGATACAAAGTTTAATTCTATTCCTTTTTATTTTTTACAACACAAGTGTATCGCAATACAAATACTTGATTATACATTGTTGTCTGAAATCTTTTACGATTCAGACCAAAACTAACATGATGTTTGTTCTTTTTTGTCTTGTAAAAAATATTGTTGAAATTTCTTTTTTTTGTGTAATTAGTATTTGTTTTTTTTCAGATTTATATCATAATGTATCATTATTCATCAGCGATTAATAATACTGATGATACACAACGACATTTATCACAAGAATATTCAGATACTTCATATCATGAGTTGCAACCAGTGCCTTTATCGCCAAACTCACATTCAACTAATGATATTAATTATATTATGTTTGGTAAGTTAAGATTTCCACTGGTATCATCTACAATATAGAATTGTGTAAATTTTTCTTTTAAAATAATATGTTTTTGTTTTAGCTAATCCATTACGATCTAGTCAACATAATCCAACAGTTGATAATCATCGATCGAGTCCACGTAATCCAACATTTGATAATCATCGATCTATTACTGAATTATCATCTACACGAATTCAGTCAAATATCAATAATCAAACCAATCGTGCACCATCTACTGTTGTAACAGGTAAGTTAAAATGTTTTTTTTTCAGATAGAAATAATTTCATTCGCAGGTTCACCAGCTAAACGACGTCGAACATATCCTGCTCAATCAAATCCACCTTTATCAGCTCCACCTGTTCGACGACGATTTGATTCTGCTCTTCAAAGTACAGCAGCATCACTCATGGGTGAGCTCATGTATAGTTTATTCCTATATATTAAAAGTTTTTATTTTAATTTAAAAACCGTAGAAAATGTTGCTGTTGGTACAACAACATCTACTTCAAAAAGTACAGCTGTTGGTAATAGGCCGATTACAGAAGCATCTCAAAATGGTTATTAACATTTAAATAGGATTTTTTTACATCTTCATAAATTTCATTTAAGTTTTAGGTTTAACTCAAATAATTAAACCTATTGTGAAACTGTGCGAGGAAACCAATCAATTAACGAAAGAATTATTAAAGTTATTGACTGAACAAACAAATTTAACACATGAATTAGTTAATTCTCCACGTGAATTGCAAAAAGCAACTCAACAATTATCTCGTGCGATACATATGGTAACGATAAATATTAATTTAATTAATATCGATGTTTCTTTTCCTATTAGCAATCAAAAGTATTACAAGCTCGACAACAAAGTGACGAGGAAAATGTTTCTATTGTAAGTAGGCAAATCGAAAGCGAGAGC
>CAYWSY010000145.1:0-1941 GCA_964461105.1 uncultured bacterium | reverse complement strand
AGAAAAAATCAGAGGATATGCTCAACGGCCAAAACACAACTTTTGACAATATCTCAAGGCGCGTCCTACCAAGATCTGTCATTTTTTCAAAGCCTGTAAAAAGTAAGGATCCTTGACTAATTTATGGATGGCATCTGTCAAAGCTGCTTCGAGAGAAAGTTTTGCATTCTTCCCTGATTGCACCCACACCCCGTCTTTCTCTCCAAGTCCAATGATGTTTTTGGAATAAAGAATCCTTCCATCTCGATGCAAAACATGAACCCCTAAAAAGAGCTCAGAATCTCCTCGATCGGTAAAAAAGCCCTGCTTGAAATCGTTATAGAATTTATGAATCTCAATCTCAACATTCACATTGCCAGATCCAACCTCATACCCAAGATGAGTCAGCTCCAGTTGAAGCGCCTTTTCAACCTCATCCGCTAAATTCCCTTTAAGTCGAATAGCAGCTCTCTCAACCCCATGATCTCCCTTCTTGCGGCTCACTTCCTTTCCACCACGCCGTTGATCCGAAACAGTAATCCCTATCTGCTTTCCGGAGGCCTCAGCCAGAGGCTGAGAGCGATAGACAGGTTCATAAGAGAGCGCTACCTTTTCAGGAACATAGCCGCACCCTGAAAGCCCCAAAAGAAGCAAAAAACTGAGCATGTGATGAATGTTCATTTTTACCCATGATAAATAGGGCAAATTTTATCGTTATTTACTGTTTTTTTCTAGGAATATCTCCTTGCAGAATCTTGAGCTGTCGCATGCGAAAACAGCACAGCATTAAACAAATTAACCACCAGTTTTTATTGCCCACAATTAAAAATTAACATACACATAAATTTAACAGAACAATTTCTTGCATGTGGAGAAAATTATGAGCAAACAAACGGCTCTCATTAAGACCTTGACAATCCTGGCATGTGGATCAATCACTCAAGGATCTGCTGAAGAACCAGTAGAGGAATTCCAACCCATAATCATTCCTAAAGTGATCGAAAAGGCTCAACATAACCAGAATTGGAAATTAGCTGCCATCACAGGAAAGCACGAACAAGTCGTCTTTATGAGTGTCTCCCGTTTAACGAACCCCGACAATGAAATTGGAGAAGAAGTCCATCCCTTTGATCAAGTCATTCTCATTGTAGAAGGCAAAGGCAAAGCCGTGCTAAACGGAAAAGCAACCTCTGTAGAAGAGGGAGACATGATTTTTATCCCTCAGGGAATCACCCATAATGTGATCAATTCCAACAAAAATAAAGCACTCAGACTCATTAGCTTTTATTCAGAAAATGATGTCCCCAATGGAGCCTTTTACCAAACAAAATCTGAGGAAAAAGGAGAATGAGCGCGCAGCTCTCCTGGAATGAGCTTCTTTATCTCCAATCAATCAATGCACCTGCAGCTTATTTAAAAATGATGAGCGCAATGTGGGGCGTCCAGGTTCAGTCGATTGTAGAAATAGGGGTTTTTCAAGGCAAAACCTCAAAACAATTCAGGACCCTCTTTCCAGACGCCTTTCTTTACTTGATCGATCCTTGGGAACTCTATGATGACTATCGACAGATTGAAGCTGGACCCATGTCTCAACAACAGCACGATTATGATACTGCCTATCGAATGGTAAATGAGGCTTTTGGGCTTGATCCCAAAGTGACGATTCTTCGCAAGACCTCTATGGAAGCTTTGAGCGATGTTCCAGATGGAATTGATCTGATCTTTATCGATGGAAACCATAGCTACTTCAACGTCAAACAAGATATTGAACACTGGTTTCCAAAAATCCGCCCCATGGGAATGCTATCTGGGCATGATTATAACCCCTCTTGCTTTCCTCAGGTGATTAAAGCTGTTAATGAGATATTTCCAGAAGGCGTCTTAATTGGCCAAAATGACACCTGGCTCAAGCAAAAAACCTATACCCCTTCCGGTTCAAAGGCACCCTAAGGGACTGATTCA
>CAYWSY010000144.1:0-1951 GCA_964461105.1 uncultured bacterium | reverse complement strand
ATAGTAAAGCGTCTGGGAATAAAAAATATTCTTGTATCTAATGTTCTCACATATATTGTTTATTATAAAAGAGAACAGAAGAGAAAATATTATCTGTTAAATATATCCTTGTACATCTTTCTTCGTTATCATGTAGAATTAGTCTTCCGTTGTGCTCTGATCAAAGACTTTCGAATAAAATCAAATCTGACAAGAATCTTTCATTATTTTAGATCAATTAGTGGCATTTAAATAAAATCGTCATGTCTCAAAAATCTGATGCTGACAGTCAAGATACCAAAAAAGTATTAAAAAATAAAACAACTACGGAATTCAAAAATGAAGTACATTATCTACTTTTTCAATCATACTTACTTTTCAATTTTTTATTTAAAAGATTGATCATCAACAGTCTAACATAAACTTCTTCGATAACAAACAAAAATACCATAAGAAGCTGTCTGATTTTGGCGACAAAGAAAGAGATCTTCGTAAAGATCTCGTTGATTGTTACAATCTTCAAATGAGTATGTAAACATCAAGTAACTAAAGAAATATTCTTTTTCACGCGACGCTAAATCCTAATATTCTTGAAATTTAGATAAAATAAGTACAGAAACAATTTAAATTTGAAATTACCATACTAGAATTTTTTAATTAGATCGAAAACAATCCTTTTCTACTTTTTGAATCTCAATCGTATTAATTTCAAGGCATATGATTTCTTCATTTTCTTGTAGAATCGGCTCGACAAGATCCTGATCCAAAAGATGCTGGGTCACCCATGTCGCCTCTTTTTTAGGCACTGCGTCGCAGATGCGCGCATTGGCCTATTTGCGACGCAATTGCGCGTAACTGCGTCGCAGTTGCCGCAGTCAGAGTTACATAGATGGTACTGCGCTTACTGCGACGCATCTACGCTCGCATCTGCGCCGCAGTTATCGCATTGCTCTAGCTTTTCTATTGGCTGCTTTTAAATAATAACGATTTTTGTCCGTTATTGGGTATAAAAGCAGATGCAACAAGCATTTAAGCTCATTTTTTCAGTTTTTAATCACAAGATCACTTATTATTTGAACCATAAATTTCGAAGGGTAAGTGGTACTCAACGTGTACATGAGTCATCTGTAAGATGAGTCACTCATAGCATGAGTCATTACGCCTTTTCGACCAATAGGATTTCAGACACTGTTTTCTTTGCACCAATAGGGTTTTAGATGCTGTTTTTTCGACCAACAAAGTCTGAAATGCTTTTTCTTTCGATTAATAGAATTTAGGTGATCGTTTCAAATAAATCTAGATCACAAAATGATGAATTTGGAACTAATGGATTCGATTTCATGTTATATTGGTTTAACATTGAACAATCATTGATAAATACTGACGAAATCGAAATATTGATTAATAAAGTAAGTCTTATAGTTCTAACTTAAACATATATGTGTTGTAGATATTTTTCATCCTATAGTGTGTATGGAAAGAACATTTTTTCGAAATTCATACTTGTATTTTGTGTGTGTATTCGTGAACATTTAATAAATATGAAAAAATAAAACCTATTGTCCATCAATTGAGGACTTTTCATCGTTGATTATTCATAAGATAGCGATTATAACACTATCGCACTGTGATCTATAAGTGCGAAAAATTGCGACGCAGTTGCGCACAATTGCGATTTTTTTGTCGCAGTTGCGCGTAACTGCGAATTTTTTTCGCAGCTGCGCGTAACTGCGTCGCAATTTTTCGCAATTGCGGGTCACAGTGCGATCGCAGCTGCGCCGCAACTGCGTCGCATTTTACCCGCAGTAGTAAACATGGGAAGAGTGCCAATAGATAATATGCATAAATAGAACATATGTGATTGAATATGTACAGTAAGAAATCATCAGGTCGATAGAAATATCAATGGTTGTTGAGATTAGTTGTGAAGAGTTAAAAATAATTGAAAGAAGTTAGTATAAAATATCATAGT
>CAYWSY010000143.1:0-1975 GCA_964461105.1 uncultured bacterium | reverse complement strand
ATAAGTGAATGTTTAGAATCATTAACAAAAGAATGTGGTCGCAACATCATATGAAACGATGTGCATCATTTGATATTGCTTTTGATTATATTAAGTGACTTGATGAAAATACAATTGTTATTTTAATCATTGTTCTCTTTCTCGTAGAGAAGAGTCTTAGAAGCATAAATTGTTTGTTTGATTGATTGATTGCTTGTATGTCCGCAGGGTCAAAAAAACATCGAAAATCGATTTTTCGGAAAAGACATTTTCAGGGGTATTTCAATGCGAAGACTTCGAATCTGATGTTAGTTTTTACTAATTCGTAACTGCTACTAACTTACCAGTAAACTATTAGTAAAAATTACTGTTATCGATAAAACTTGACCACAGGGTTTTTGGGGTCGGGCAACCCAAATCTGATATTATTTTTTGGGAAATGTTTTATCGGGTGACGTTTTGTACAAAATAAACCAAAGATTTTTCTGGGAACAAAGGGTTCCGAATTTCGGAAAAAATATATCATCGTATAATACCCAGCACACTCAAGCGTATAAGAATGATAAAATATTGCGTTCAATGTCTGGTGATGCAATAGTTAGTAATTAATTTTCACAAACGAATTTTGAAGTAGCCTCATTTACCTGACAACAGGACTGAGCTTCTTCCAGGTCTTTTACCTTTAATACCAAACATGCCTGTGCTTCTTACTGATAATATCGCATGTGAACTCGGACTATCAAACGGTACCCAAGGAATTTTTCGAGAGCTTATATACGATGATCAAGAGACTTTGGATAATTTCAAAATAAATAGCGATGTATTTCCATCAAATACAGTGTACATAAGAAAACCATTGTATGCGCTTGTGGAAATCAACACATCGCAAATAGAAACAACTCTCGAAGATCTTCCTCCCAAAGTAATTCCTATTCCAATGATAAAAAAACAATTTACTATCCCCATCAAGCAACTCTTCGGTCGACTAATTGAACGTGTACAAAATGGAAATATAATTTCAGAAACAATTCAAGTTATAAGAGAGCAGTTGCCAATCGTGCTTGTCTACGCAATAACTACATATAAGGCGCAAGGACTCACAATGAACAAAATCGTCGTCGATCTTCAAGTTCCACTTGGAACAATACAAGTAGCATCCGTCTATGTACCACTCAGTGGAGTAAAAAGAGCGGACGATGTAGTCATTCTTCGACCTTTTGATATGAAGGTTCTACAAGTTCGACCCTCTCTTGCTCAAGACGCTGAACTGAAACGTCTAGATGAACTTGATAAAAAGACAAAGCGAGAGTGTGCCTCTTTCATTTTGTAAATATGTATAAATCGATACTTTGCTAAGAGTCTAGTGTTATGGTAGGCATATAAAACGTAATATAATTTGAAATTATCTTAAAATAATTACCTATATATCTTCATTTCCTTTATCTCTATCTACACTTATGTTAATAATGATATAATTGTCTGTTTTCCCTCATTGTACCAGATATTGCCTATCGTGTTTTCTTTGTTTCGTTTTTCGATGTAATCATCCATAATCTTTCTAATTGTATTGGTATTTCTTGAAAATATCTAATCTATGCTGGAAATAAACTTATATACACAATAATGCACTAAAAATATAGCATCCTCAAGCGATATTTCTACGAGAAAGAGCTAAGCGAGTCTGCCTCGACGAGCGTTACTTGTATATATAGTCATTAATTCTTTTCAGTTCGTTTACATTCTTTTCTTTTCGTACACATGTCTAGATATATATTGAATCAATTCTAAAGAATAGTTTGTAAATTTATTGATGAAAGAATATACGACGAAATATTCTATACATATATAAAAAATTTTATTTGAATTTTGAATTTTTTTTATCTTCGTTCCATTATTGATTATTCAATTCAATAAATATTATACTCAATGGTTGTAATTGAATGAGTCAATAACTCATTTTATTTATAAAATCGATTTTTGATGTTTCTTTCATTAT
>CAYWSY010000142.1:0-2086 GCA_964461105.1 uncultured bacterium | reverse complement strand
TCGCGGGAGCTTTCAATTCAGTCCTTTAGGGTGCCTTTGAACCGGAAGGAGTATAAAAGCATCAAAAGATTTAAATCACTGCCCAGGCAAACACCTGGACAGTGAAAAGCCTCCTGTTAATCAGACGTCGGAACAGTAGAGTTTAAAACTTCCTTTCCGAGCTTATAAATAACAGAAAACACACCGATAGCCCGCGCTTTTCGCGCAGACCCCCACATCAATTGGCGGATACTATCCACAGTCATGCCGCTTTGCCAACGCGTAAGTGCTGTGTTAGCAGGATGACCAGCAAGGCTTCCTGCTGCTCCAGCAACAAATGCAGCTGTATAATCGACAGCTTTATTGTCACCGAATCTGACCCTCATGGCTGCAGCCAATCGGTCAGCGACACTGAGGCCTACGACAAACGCTGTTTCCTGAATAGCAATCGCCATCCCCTGTTTAGCGGAAAATCTCTTAAGCGTTTCCCGAACACTCCACCCCATTGTTTGGCCGTTGAAAACTGCTAAAACAGGCGCTGAAGCAACTCCAACGACAGCAGAACTTGCAAGCGTTGACGATATACTCCCCGTATCAGATGTTCCAGAAAGGGTTTTCTCCACAAAACGCTGGATGACCATTTGTGTTCCCACGATCCCTCCAACTGTAGGAGCCGCTCTAATCCCCCCCTTCCAGCTCTCAAGAAGCGTCGTATAAGGAACAGGCCGTCCTTGTTGTTGAGCACTTTTTGCAACCATGTCACGAAAAGCCGGGACAATAGCAACAGAAGCCGCTATAGGCGGAACAACGTACGGAAGCATAGAAAACCACCATGCTCCCCGTGAAGCCTCTCCGCTTGAAGCGGCTGGTTGTGTTGATGTTGACATAAATTTATTCCTCTAATTTTAAATATTAAGAATACCCTAAACATCTTACTGATGTTTATTATTGCTAAAAAAAATGTGGTGAAAAAATAAATATTACTCCGCCCCGGGGCGGAGAATCAGAAGAGAAATAAAGAAGAACTTTTGAGTAGCAGGGAACGAAGAAGAGTCGGCACACGCCACCTTCTGGGTCTTCCCGAAGAAAAATTGATGATAAGATGTCTTTTTCATAGAAACAATTCTATCATAAGCATTGATTTTTCGTCTTCGTAAATCATTAACACCTATAAAAATAAACAAGTGCTGCGCTCTAAATCATTGAAACTGAATACTGATGAGCCGCATCTTTACTTACAACCCAGGTCGCTTGTGATTTAAATGGGATAATGTATTCTTCATGAAATTCAAAGACCTTCTTCATATGCTCTGCAAATTCCACATCGGTACGTTGAACAGTGCAAGGCCGCTCTCTTTTCCACCGCGTAATATCTTGCGCATCCGCATCTAAATAAACGCCTTTATCGCAGTATTGAAGATAATTCATCTTGTCGTGACCACATAAGGCTGCGAGCCCTTCAAAAAGAATCAGATCCACCCTGCGCAAGTCGAGTACTTCTTTGTAATAAGCATCTGTAAATTCTTCGCTTACAGGCTTTTCAATCAACTCTCTTCCCTCTAAAAAAGCAGCAAAAAATGCATGGATTCCCTCCAAATCAAAATACCCCTTCTCCCGCAATTCCAGAGGATTTGTCCAATCATCAAAATGCACAATCACACACGAAACTCCTTCGGCTTTGAGCTGTTCGGCAAATATCTTTGCAATGGTCGTTTTGCCAATCCCCGGGCATCCCCCAATTCCCACAACTGGAATTTTCTTAGCCGGATCCTTTGCATGCTCATTTACTAACTTGACCAAATCATGAGTAATGGGAGCTAAAGAACTCGGAAAACTTGAATCCTGAAGACCAGAAACTAGAAGCGCACTTGAAAGAACACAACCTTGGAATACGGCTGACGCCATAAAACACCCCTTTTATTTAAATCTCTATTCTATTCAGGGAAGCATTCTACCCAATTTCACATATTTTATACAGCCTTATACAGGTAACTGACTATCAAGATCTTACACAACTTAAACTTGACGAATAAATGAAATCGCTTGGCTTATCATATACTGTGTCCACTTCAAAGTTAGAGAAATTTCAAACTCAGCGCTTCAATTT
>CAYWSY010000141.1:0-2220 GCA_964461105.1 uncultured bacterium | reverse complement strand
CCCGGGGCTTTGGCGCGCCCAAACTCAAACTTTTGAAGTTCTTTGGGTATAATTCTTTTGCAAACTTCAGACGCTCTACGAAAGTAGTTTGTTGAGGTGAGGCGCATCCTTGTCCTCCTCACCAAAGAATCTGCGAAATTGGACTCATCAAGGCACAACCCGCCTCAAAGCCATTGATTTTGCAGGGCATCTGAATCTTGCACCTCACTCTTAAATCAATCTTTTTCACTAATTGTCCCTACTGAAACACTTCCTCTTCCTTCCCCAGAATTAAAATTATGTTCGGCTTTTGCTTCAACATAATTCCCTTTACCATCAGACACGCTGCCCGTTACTTCAGCTTCATACTGGATGCCTTCTGATCCACCCCACGTTGCACTAATCGTCGCCTCAACCCTGCCTTCACCTTGATTATTGCCGCTTTTATGGACTATGAAAGGCAAAAGTATCGCCTTTTGAAAAGCTCTTTTTATAGAGGGTGTTTCAAAAGCTCTACTAAATTGAGAATCGAAGCTGACTTGATAAGCATATGCGTATAAGTCTTGCAAACGTGTTATAGCTAGATCTGCAGCTGCAGAGCCATTAATCTTGCTCGTTTCGTCAAGAATTTTAACTCTCTCCATGATGCGTTTTTGCAACTGCTGACAAGATAAAATGGTATTTTCAACCGTTTTTTCTTCCAACGAAAGAGATACAACCAATACAGCTGTATTCTCCATGTCTTCAATGACATTTCGAGAGAGTTGCTCTACTTCCCAACAAGTTGTCTACTGCTCTGAAAATGAAGGAACTGTAGCCATCATAAAAAATCCTAATACGACCACTTTCACAAAAGATTGAGCTTTCATAGTACCGCCTCCAAGAATGCTAATGTTTAATTTTTCTTAATCATTCTGTCATTTAGTGTTTATGATCTCAAGAAATATCTCCCTGAGCCATCTCAGCTCCTTGCAAAAAAAAGCCACTTTAGATAATCTAAAGTCCAACTTCAGATAATCTAAACCAGCATGTACAAAAGACTTTTAAAACCTTATATTCAAGAACTTGCGACTAAATACCCCGTGGTCACTCTCCTTGGCCCACGCCAATCAGGGAAAACGACACTCGTTCGAGATGCCTTTCCAAACAAGCCTTACATAAACATGGAAGATGCTGATAATAGAGCACTTGCAACTTTAGACCCCAAAAGTTTCATCCAAAAATATCCTGATGGGGCAATTTTTGATGAGGTGCAGAGAACCCCCCACCTCCTTTCTTACATTCAGGTTCTTGTCGACGAAGTTCAACAAAACGGCATGTTCATTTTAACCGGCTCTCATCAAGCTGAGCTTCATGAAGCAGTGGCACAATCCTTGGCAGGAAGAACCTCGCTGCTCCGCCTCCTCCCTTTAAGTTTACAAGAAATGCGCAATGCAAAGATTCAAGACTCCATCGAGGAAATTATTCTTAAAGGGGGATATCCCAAAGTCTATAAAGAAACCCTTCCTCTCTCCAATGCGTACAGTAGTTATCTTCAAACTTACATTGAGCGTGATGTTAGAAAAATTTTACAAATCAAAGACATCTTACAATTTGAGCGCTTCATCAAATTAACCGTAAGTCGCATTGGACAATTAATCAACTACGCGAGCCTTGCTGCCGATGTTGGGGTTTCTTCAGTTACCATTAAAGAATGGATTTCCGTCCTAGAAGCTACCTACATTCTTGTCCGCCTTGAACCATCTTTTGAAAACTTTGGCAAGCGACTCATTAAATCTCCAAAAATTTACTTTACTGATACTGGTCTTGCTTGCCATCTGCTTGGCATTGAAACAATCGATCACTTGACCAAAGATCCTCTCTATGGGAATCTCTTTGAAAATTGGATTGTGCTGGAATTAATGAAAGCGCGTTATAATCAAGCTCTGGAACCTAAGCTTTATTTTTATCGAGATGTTTCATCGCGAGAGGTCGATCTGATCCTCCAGAAAGGAAGTCAACTCATTCCCATCGAAATCAAGAGCAATAAAACATTTTCACCCGCTTTCTTGGATAATCTTAACTATTTTCATAGTCAAGCTCCACAAAGAGCTCACAAAGGCGCTCTGATTTATGGAGGGTCGCAGACTCAAACCATCGGAACGTTTGAGCTCTTAACTCCAGAAACATGCACAAAGCTCATGTCATAGTAGTCTGTAAACAAAGTTCTTGCAGCTATTTTTGCGTCAAAGTCCCGGGGTT
>CAYWSY010000140.1:0-2268 GCA_964461105.1 uncultured bacterium | reverse complement strand
ATGAGATACCCCATTAATTTCAAACGGGGGAGGAGCTGTTTATCAGTCTCTTGGTTACGTTCATGTTTATTCGAAGAGGTCTTGTTCTCGGTCATTATAGGCTCCCTTTTTTGGCAAGAGTGGACTGTCAATGAGGATTCTACGGGGTTTGGCTCCATCTTGAGCGGAAATCACTCCGTTGGCCTCCAATTGGTCCATCAGAGAGGCAGCTCTTGCATAACCAATTTTGAGTTTCCTTTGTAAAAAGGTGGTCGATGCGGTTTTTGTTTCCGTGACAATGGAAAAGGCTTCGTTATATAGTGCGTCGCGCGCGTTTTCTTCTCCTCCTTCTGCAGAAAGGGAATCTTCAATGCGCATCTTATCAAAAGATTCGATTTGAAAACTAGGGGGCGCTTGGTCACAGCAGTAATTAACGACCTTTGCGATCTCTTCATCGCTGATATAGGCTCCTTGTGCGCGCACCAATGTCGATGTGCCAGGAGGAAGGAAGAGCATATCCCCGTTACCGAGCAGGCTGTCTGCACCGCCGTCATCGAGAATGATTTGGGAGTTAATGCGGCTGGCAACTTTAAATGCGATGCGTGTAGGGAAGTTGGCTTTAATTAAGCCTGTGATCACCTCGCGCGATGGACGTTGGGTGGCTAAGATGAGGTGAATTCCTACTGCTCGCGCCATTTGTGCAATACGCGCAATGGGAGTTTCAAGATCGGAGCTTGAAGCCATCATTAAATCGGCAAACTCGTCGATAATCGCAACGATTCCATGCATTTTAATGGGGATGGGGATTGAGAGGGAGGCTTCGAGTTCGGCATTGATGTTTCGATTGTTAAAGGCGCTGATATTGCGGACGCCAAGCTGCTTGAGAATTTCATAGCGGGTTTGCATCTCTTTGACAAGCCAATTAAGGGCAGCATAGGCTCCATGTGCTTCGGTAATTACCGGAGCGATCATGTGGGGGAGATTGGTATAGGGAGTCAGCTCGACTTTTTTGGGATCGATCATGATGAGTTTAATTTCATCTGGCCGAGCGTTCATCAGAATCGACATGATGATGGTGTTGATACAAACAGATTTACCAGATCCGGTTGCGCCAGCAATCAAGCAGTGGGGCATTTTTGCAAGGTCGCTAATCACGTTATCTCCGCTGACCGTTTTACCCAGCAAGAGGGGAGCGAACATCTTGCGCGGATTTTGGTGGTAGTTTAGGAGCAGCTCTTTGAAGCTGACCTCTTGTGGATAGATGGATGGGATCTCAACTCCGACAGCTGCTTTTCCTGGTATGGGGGCGATGATGCGGATGGATTTAGCTTGCAAATTTAAGGCGATGTCGTTTTCGAGGGTTTTAATTTTTTGAACCTTAACTCCGATTGCAGGGTGCACTTCAAATGAGGTGATGGTAGGGCCACAATTGATCTCGCCGACTTTTGCTTCAATCCCGAAACTCAAGAGAGTTTCTTCTAGAATTTCCGCTTGCCGTTTTAAATCTTTTTTAAGAGAGGGCATGTCGACTTTTTTCGGGTTGTTTAATAGCGAGGGAGGCGGGAGTTGAAATGTGGTAAAATCTCCATTGGCAAGACGTTGTGCATTGAGTGCAGCTGCGCGTTTATTGGGAGCTGGAGATTTATGTTCAGGCGGAGGGGTTTTGATCTCCTTATCGTTCATCGTGCGGATTTTTGGTTCTGTTTCTTTGCGGGGTTGGTAGATGGGTTGAGGAGGGCGTTTGGTAAGGGAACTTTCAATCTCTTCCATCGTTTTTTCATTGATAACAGGAAGATCTTCTCTTTCTTGGAGTGTCTGTTGTTTTTCGATGAGAAAGGCCTTGAGTCTTTTGAGTTGACTCCAAAGACTTGTGCAGACAGGGACAATGCTCATTTGAGTGAGTAAAAGGAATGAAACAAGTCCTGTGATTGAGAAGGTGATCGCAATGCCGACATCACTGAGCATATGTTGCAAATTAAATGTTGGAAGATCGCGATAGAGGTAATAGAGCGGAACTCCACCTAAATTTGTGCGAACAGCATATCTAGGATAGGGGAGTTCGAAAAAGAGCGATTCGGTATAGACCCGATCGGTAAACCAAGCGATGAGCGGGGAGCCTGTTTCTGCAACGAGGTTTAGAAGTAAGGAGAAGGAGGTGATGAACAAAAAGAGATAAATCCCCTTGGATTTAAGATTGGAGACTTCCTTCCCTAATAACCACTGCCATCCGAGGTGAATGAGGATAATGACGATGAGATAAGAGCTTAAACCAAAAGCCCAGTTGAGTCC
>CAYWSY010000139.1:0-2428 GCA_964461105.1 uncultured bacterium | reverse complement strand
GTGCTTGTGTTGAACTTTTTCCGTAAAGATTAAAGGGGACCACTTTTTTAGAAAGAGTGATTTATTGAGCAGTTTGGCACGTATGGAGGCTGGAACATTGACAATGTTACGATGACTCATTAGTAATAGCTTCAATGTAGGGTGTGATGATTTTTTCTATTCTTGCAGCTTTGGCAAAACGCATGATTAAGTCTAGTCTAGGACGACCTTGTTTCCAATATTTTTTTAAAGCCTCTATCGCAACGTTGATTCCCACTTTATTTCGGAATTTAAAACAATCGACTAGGGTCTTTTCCTTCGTATAGCAGCGTATGGTTACACCTTCTAGCTCACGAGTCTCAATACCGTGTTCGAAAGTAGAGTCGGAAAACCAGTGAAAGTGTGTGGGTGGGAAATCGATTTTCGGAGGTTTGTAACCCTGCCGCACAGCTACGTAAACAAAATGGGGAATTTGGGTGGTTAGATTATGAAAAAAGAGGGCGGAGGTCAGGCAAATGATTCCACTTTGCACTTTTTTTGCCACAATAACTAGATCGGGCTGGGTGTGGCTAGGAAGACCAGGGATGCAGTAGAGCCCCTTTTGCAGTTGTTCAAGAAGGCCTGCATTTTTTAGTGCGTAAAGGGTGCGGGGATGAATGCCACTTCTAATAGCATTGCTAGTGCGCAAGATCCCTCCGTTTGCCTTAAATATGTCTAGGGCTTGTCGTTCTGCTTTTGTGTTCTTTTTCTTAGTCATAAATTTAGGATAGTTTTCGCTATATATTCTTATATTTATAGTATAACCTATCCATAATTTAGTCAAGGAATTTACGCAAATTTTACGCACTCGGCCAAGCAAAACTAGCGCAAAAGGGTGGAGGTGGGCACAATAGTAGCATCTTTAAGTTGCTGATTCTATTGAGGCTGTGTGAGCTGGCTAACTCTAGTTAAGAATGATACACCGACTGTAAATCCCCCTCTTTCGGGATTCGTCAGTTCGAGTCTGACTGCCCCCAGTTTTCATAGATAAAACCAGCTTAAAAGCCTTGCTCAGAATAGTCTGTTTTAATGGTGTGTAAGGGGCTCTTGTGGGACAGCTATTCTCAACGCGAGCTTTTCTATCAGTTCTCTGAGAGCGATATTCATCGCTATTGGGAGAACGGTAAAGATGTTATTGCTCATCAGAGAGGGGATTGACAAATACGAGTCATTCGTCAGCAAGAAACGGCAAATAAGTGTCTATGAATCGGTGAACCCGTTCTGGCAGTAATAGTGGTATTACAACCGAAGCGATTGCTCCTAAAACCATCTTCCCCGACAAAGAGACAGCAGTTTCTTCAAATACTTCTCCAGTTAAGAAGCTGAGTGCCTGTGGGTAAATTGCGATGAGGGAAATAGCAGCGCTTACACGTGTCAGTATTCTGATGCGTTGGTGATTATTAAAAAATTCTTCTGTCATTCGTTGTGAAGCGGTTTGGGTTCTTAGAGCTGTTGACGTCAGAATCAATGCCCTTTCATCATCTGTTTCGGGCTAAAGAAGGGTTGCATCCGCTCTACAATAGATACATCGAGGATCTAGATATAACACGGAAATGCAGCAACTACGGTGCATCAGATGGGTTTCACCACCTTCATGAGCAACAGGTGTATTGTTCTCTTGAAAAGGATCGCGACAGATCCCACAAATGTCGCTCGGTTCAAATTGGATTGCTGGGCGAAATGTTACTGTCATATTTCCACTTCTCAATTGATAGGATGTAATCGGATTGTAGATAGTGTGAGCTCTCTTTCTACTTGTTTTAAAGCTCGACTTTTTCCCCAAAGAGGTCCCCACGTTCCGTCTGATGAATTAAAAAAATTATAGCGGGCAATATTTAATGCTGTGCGTAAAGAAATGCGCCTTCTATAACCTGCGGAACGTCCAGGAAAATCCATATCTCCTTGTGACCAAGGCTCGGTCGCATTTTCCCACTCGCTTATCCTTACATCAAGCATTGTATCAAGTGTATCTAGATCAAGGTTAGTAACCTCATGATTATTTATGTAAGTAAGAAATGTATATCGACGAGGAACTTTTACTCCTTCTGGATATTTCTGTATCGTGGCAAGATATAAACGATCTAAAGCGGCGAAAATCTTTTGCCCTTTGGATCGTTCAGAACTTCCCTCAGGGATTAACAAGCGGTCGATTTGTGGTTGTACAGCACCAGCGATAAGGTTGAAACATTCTCGAGGGGATATCGCTGTCATGTTCTTCTCCTGGCTCAGAATTTTAAAAAGATGAGCATAAAAAAATTAGGTGTTAAATAGCAATGAAGGAACTTCACTGTAGGAATGAAAATCGAATGTGCTCGTTGAGGAGGAGCAATACCCAAGCTTTCGAGTTCACTTGGGTATATACCCCTTCCGGTTCAAAGGCACCCTAAAGGACTGAATTGAAAGCTCCCGC
>CAYWSY010000138.1:0-2458 GCA_964461105.1 uncultured bacterium | reverse complement strand
ATCCGGGGCTTTGAATCAGTCCTTTAGGGTGCCTTTGAACCGGAAGGGGTATATAAGCTTAGACGGTAGTCCGAATTTTCAGACCATCATTATCCATAATTGACGTTGGAATTCCATGAAGTTATAAGTCGAACTGTATGCCAAAAGCAAACGCATTATATTGCATATTTTGGAATCTTACATTCCATGGAGTTGTATGCGCGTGAGTAGGATATACAGTTGAGCCAAAAATATAGTTGCTGTAATCCACAAACAAATAGCGATATTCACCAAAAATATGGAATCTATTAATTTTATAACGAAGACCTGCCTTTATTTGAGCTGCAAATGCCCATGATGAGTCATGTGTTCTTGAATTAAAATGGTTGATTCCGGGTTCTGCAGGTGCGACTTGTAAAGATTTAGCATCATGAAGCGATAAGCGTGTAGCGCCAACTCCAGCCCCTATATACGGTGATAATTTCCAGGTGTTATTTAGGGACAATATAAAATTGGCAAGGTACACTCCCGCATTCATATGGAAGGAATCCGCAAAGTCATGTTCAGGCAATCTGTCTGTGTCTGTTGAATTGATGAGATGTCCTTTTAAATGACGGCTAAACCAATAGCCTTCGATCTCGGCTCCTGGAGCTAAGGCCCATCGTGAGCATTTATTGATACATTTTGACCATTCATATCCGAGTTGTGCTCCGCCAAACCCTGCATTCGTTTTTTTTGTGTAACCAAGGGCTTCCACAGCTAATGGACCACCCTCAACTTCCAAAAATAACGCAGTTCCCATTTGAGATATCCTAGAAGCATTTGAAAACAGTTCCCCACCAAATGCTCCAATATAGAACCTATTGCAGCTATGTGAATCTTTGTTGCAATTGTTTTTGTCTTCGTCTGCAATTAAATAGACGGCTGTTGTGTTTAACAATAAACCTAACAATAGTTGTAGGCAGTACTTTCCACGTCCATTTGACATTTTTTTCTCTCCATTTATAGCATGCTTGTATTTTCTTTAAGATGGATTGGTTTTTTAATGTCAATGAATTTGCTTGCGTTGTATAGTGCGAGGACTTCTTTTTAAAAAGAGTGTGGCTGCTGATGAGTCAATTGCTTGTACTGTTACTGTTTGTGATGGGGGGAGTTATGCATTCGTTCGCTTCTTCGAATCCTGTTGAGGTCGATATCAAAAATGGCATCTGTAAGATTGATGGGATAGATTACCCAAGTATAGGGTTTGGGACTTATCCTTTAACCGACAATGTCTGTACTACCGCTCTTGGAGAAGCTGTTAAAGCCGGGTACCGAATCATTGATACAGCTACGTATTATGAGAATTTCGATAGTATTGCGGAAGTGCTGAGGGACCAAGATCGTAGCTATTTCTATATCATTTCGAAAGTGTGGCACGATAAGCAGTCTCCAGAAGATTTGTGTAGGGATCTGGATTTAACTCTAAGTCAGTTGCAAACAGACTACCTTGATGCCTATTTACTGCATTGGCCCAATAACAAGATTTCTATCAAGGATACTTTGACTAGAATGGAGGAGTTGAGGCAACACAAAAAAATTCGGCATATCGGACTCAGTAATGTCTCCGTAAATCACTTAAAAAAGGCTTTAGAGATTGGCGTTCCTATCAGCTGGGTTCAAGTGGAGATGCATCCTTATTTTTTTGATGCTGATCTTCTTGACTTTTGTCGAGAGCATTCTATTACTGTTCAAGCGTGGAGACCACTAGATTTAGGTCGCATGAGCAAGGACAAAATGCTCACGGATATAGGGGGAAAATATGGAAAAACAGCTTGTCAAGTAGCTCTTAGATGGATTGTCCAACATGGATGTATCCCTTTGCCAGGGAGCAAGAACGAAGCCCATATTCGAGAAAATCTGGACATTAGGGACTTCTTTCTTTCAAAAGAAGAAATGCAAAAGATAGACCAAAGAGCTGTAAAGGGTACTCGTTTTAGATTAGAAGAAGAACATGGTTTAGGCTTTACTGATGAATTTGATTTTTCTTATGAAGAATGTTGGCCGAATTGATATGAAACAAAAACAAACAGCTTTTGAAGTTATTTCGGTATATTTACAGACTGCTCATCAGATAATTTTTTCACGTCCATTAAAAGAGGCGCATAATGATGAGCTGTATGCGCATGAAATAGAAGTCCATGCACAGTAATTTCTTTGCCTTCATGATCACAGCAAAAATCGTTTACATTTTCATTAAGCCCTAACATGAGTTCATTATGATTTGACCAGCTCAAAATCGATTTAAGATCACTACAAGGTTCCCCAACTAGTGTTGATGTTGCGAGCTTAAACGATTCTTCGTTCAGTTCTAGCATCCAACAGTAGTCTGCGCGATCACCTCTTTCAATTGAGGTGTATTCTGGGGGGCCTGGAAAAAGCCTTAGGATGGGTTTTCCTTTAAGAATGACCAATTTCTCTGGAGTGTTTTCAGGCAGTT
>CAYWSY010000137.1:0-2523 GCA_964461105.1 uncultured bacterium | reverse complement strand
ACCGAATCAGCGATGAAGGGGCACGAGCCCTTGCAACAGCTCTTTCTACAAATACAAATAGCTCTCTTACAACCCTTGATCTGAGTTGTAACCAGATCAGCGATGAAGGGGCACGAGCCCTTGCAGCAGCTCTTTCTACAAATACCTCTCTTACTACAACCCTTAATCTGAGAAGTAACCAGATCAGCGATGAAGGGGCGCGGGCCCTTGCAGCAGCTCTTTCTACAAATAGCTCTCTTACAACCCTTGATCTGAGAGGTAACCAGATCAGCGATGAAGGGTTAGAAGCGACTCTAAATATTGAGAACTATTTAAACAGAAATAAATTAAATCATCAGAAGAAATCTACCGACTTATTTACCCTCTTTGTATCCGCTGGTTATTTAAAACCCTGATAATTAGAAGGTTAAGATAAGGACATAAAGAAAGCAGTGATGAGTTGGCATGAGTTTCGAGATAAAACCTCGGTTGCTCATCACTGCATCAATTATTCAGAGATTCAAAGCGCTCCCCTTCTGCATCCATGATCTCACCCATGCAGGAATGCCGCTTATGACAGCAAAGCTCGGCCTTCACGAAACTTCTCCAAGCAAACATCGTTGGAGAGACCTACCCTCCCCTCGTCGAAGAGACCCATGGAATGGTAGCCCAGGCAGAAAACTCGATCTTTGTTAATAAGATAAGAACATGTGACGGTGACTACGCGGTAAAAGAAATCCGCAGCCAGATTGCAAATAAGGGATCGTCGAAAGTCACTATTCCTCTCCCCGTTGCCTGCTCATCAAGAATCCCTTTTTCTTTAAGGGCTTTGATTGCAGAAGCTAATGCAGGCGCACTTGCAATTTCATACTTATCAAGGACGCTTTTAGAAAATATCGTCTTGCCTTCCATTGCAGCCACACGAAGCGCTCTTTGCTGAGTTAAACTCAGCGAGTTTAAAAGTGTCTGATAAGCATAAGCATTCTGGCGAACAACTGTTTCTAAAGTCTCTTCAACTTCCCTTACGGTAATGCGCTGTTTTCCTTCAGCAACGAGGTGAAAACAAACCATTTGCACATAATTAGGGGTATCTTGAACCAATTTTCGCAAACGTTGAATTGCTTCGACATCACAATTGATCCCGATTTCATCAAATTTTGCATGAATCCAACCAGTAAATTCTTCCCCGAAAGAGGGAAATTCAATCGGTTGACAAGATCGATAAAGAGGACGGGCATGATTGTTTAGCATATCGTAAATGATGCTTTTGCGAGAACCTGTATACAAAAAAGCTGTATGCCGCATTTGCTGCATATGTGTGCGTAAAGTGGCTTCCAGCCAGCCTTGATCATCAATTTCTGTTATTTTTTGAAATTCATCAATGACCAAAATAACTCGCTTACCTAACTTCTCCAATCCAACCAAGACATCCTGAATCAACTCCTTGACATCCTTATCTGTTGCATGATCAAAAATTACCCCGAGAGAAGGGGTGGCTGAAATGGAATCAAATTCAGCTAAAACTTTTGGCCGCAGTTTTGGAATGATTTCTAGAATCTCTTGGAACCAACTCTTTTTAGTGCGCAACGCTCTTAACATCTGCTGAAGAAAATCCCGATGAGACGTAATGTTAAAAATGTCTACAAAAATACATGTAAAGGATTGCTTTTCCAAGCTGTGCAGCAGATTCAAAACAAATGAAGTCTTTCCAAAACGCCGGGGACCGATTAAGACGACGTGAATTCTATTTTCCAGAAATTGAGTCACTGTCCGTGCCAGCTCCGGGCGAGCTAAGAAGTAATCGCCCTCGACAGGGTCACCAAATTTAAACGGATTCATCGCACACCTCTTGATCCCCAATTATTAACAAATTTGTTAATAATTGACAAGCGACTTAAATGGATAAAAATCACAAAGACTTGTTTATTAAAGACTTAAAAAAACAGTTTTTTTTGAGCTCCCCTCTCTTATTGAAATTTGGGAGCACTACACACCGTTACTCTATTTTTTATTGCTAAAAATGACACACAGAGCAAGAATAGTTTTTTTTTAACTCTAAGGAGGACTCAGATGAAGAAACTGTTTTCAATGTTCTTGTGTATGCTCAGCTTTTTATGCTACGGCGAACTCTCTGCGAATGAATCGTCCGAATACAATCCGGAAAACTATGTCTATGATAACCATGGAAATCCCATATTCGTTAAAGTCTATGTTAGCCTTTATGAAGAAGATGACCATGTCAATGCAAAAAACTCATCACTTGCTCTTCAATTCATCAAAAAGAATCACTTCTTTAGCCAAATGCTCCAAAAAGATCACCGCGGCAAATTTCTTGCCGTTCCTCTGCAAAAGAAAAAAAGCAAAGATAAGGACAAAGATGAATACGAAGATGATCCCTATCAAGAAAAAGGGTGGATTTGCCCTTATTGCGATCATTACAACAAAAATAAACACAACACCTGTCAAAATAAAAAATGCGTTCTCTACCGTATACCCAAGTGAACTCGAAAGTTTGAATTTGGACGCGCCAAAGACCCGGGGTTG
>CAYWSY010000136.1:0-2563 GCA_964461105.1 uncultured bacterium | reverse complement strand
ATTTCTTCCGTCCCCACACCCAACATCTAAAATGGAAGCATGAGGATCTACGCGAAGGGACTCTAAGAGATGATCTGCGTGAGAGCTCTGCAATGAGGAGTGCTTTGTATAATGGTCTGGATTTAGATCATCGGATGAACTTACTGAACTCATAAAAACCTCATTTTTTTGATTATTAACTTTAGATTAACAGATTTCCTGAAAATTTGGAGATGCTATCTACTAATTGATGCGACTTAATTAGTAAAGCGAGGGATTCAAGATAATCTGTAAGGGATCGGTCTTGATCAAGATACGGAACCTTTAAACGAACATGTCGAAAAAGTTCTTTCGTTGAACTAGATAATTGGTCTGCGCCCCTTATTTCGGCTCCCTGAGCTCCGCATAATAGCTCGAAAGCGACAATGTACACGGTGTTTTGAAAAAGTTCATGAGCGCGTCTTGCTGCAATGAGCCCCATAGAGACAATATCTTGGAAATCTCCCGTAGACGTTAATGATTGGATTGACAGCGGCTGACAAAGCGAACGGTTTTCAGCTGTTAGTGATGTTGACATAAACTGTCCTCCCATTAAACCCAACCTAAGACCTGATTTCTGAGCACATAAAAAGGGAGGCAACCCATTGCTGTGATTTTTGTCTAGGAAACGATCGATGCGTCTATCCGATAAGTTAGACAAGACCGTAAGGCAAATCCCTAAATAGTCCATTGCCATTGAAATATATTGACCATGGAAGTGGCCATTATGAAAAACGTCCTTGTGTTCAGTTAACACGAGCGGGTTGTCATTACTTGAATTGATTTCGTTTTCGACAATTTGCTTGATCCATCTTAAAGAATCTTTGATGGGCCCTAAAATTTGAGGGGTGCATCGAATAGAGTAAGCATCTTCAATGGGGGTTTCCGCAGCAGTGGGGACTTTGACATGCAAAGAGTGTAATTTTTTTTCAACAGCGTCTTCATCCACAATCATTCGACTATCTTTTAAGATGCCCCAAATGTTTTGTGCGGTGTTTAGCTGTCCAATATGTGGTTTTTGCTGATGCACTTTGGGATCGAATGGCTTTTTTTTCGCATTCAATGCTTCAAAGGATAAGCTTGAAATCACATCATAAAGTTTGATGAGGTTGATTGCATCTTCCACGAGAACAGCTGCCAGGGCAGTCATTGCAGAGGTGCCATTAACGAGACTTAAGCCCTCCTTAAAAGTTAAAGACATGGGCTTTAAGCCCGCTTGCTGTAATGCTTCGCTGCCTGACATCAAAACCCCTTGATAGCGAGCTTTCCATTTGCCAGATGCAACTAATGCAATGTATGCTAGAGGACCTAGGTCTCCGCTCGCTCCTAAAGAACCTTTTGCTGGGATACAGGGGACGATTCCTGAATTGTAGAGTTGCAGGAGTTTATTAAAATTTTCAAAAGAGATCGCTGAGGTTCCTCTTGCAAGGGAATTCAAGCGAATTAAGATCGTTGCGCGAACGAAATGATCTTCTAAATAGAGCCCTACGTTAGTCGCAACTGCCTCTATTAAATTGTTTTGAAGTTCTTGGGCGCCATCTTTGGGAATCAGCCAGTTAACAAATCCACCTACTCCTGTATTGACCCCATAAATGACACGATTTTCATCAATAAACTCATCGAGCAAATTCTTTGAATCAATGATCTTCTTTTTTGTTGCATCAGAAATGCTTACTTTGATTTGAGTGTCACTGCAAGCTTTAAATACAGCTGCAGCTGTCAATGATTCTCCATTTATAAACAAATTATGCATAGGGGTTTTTTTAAGCTGTTTTTCTGTATAATATGGTTTTTCTTTTTTGTTTTCTAGTCTATTTAAGAGGATGTGATTTGTTGAATGATGCTTGTATAAAATCTACCATCTGATGCCTAGCATTTTTGTCATTAGATAGGTAAATAAAACGCCCATAAAAACACCTGTAATAACAAATATCCAAAAAGCATTTGTGATAACAAATAAATTTGAGAAAGCTAAAATCATATAGGCGATCGAATACGCCCCTGTTGTCAATGCCAAAGAAAACCGCAGATTCTTTTTTTGCGAATCTGCCAAAGCTGCCCAAGCAAGAGGGATCGTGTTGCCAAGAGCCCCATTCATAAATACGACAAGCACAAGAGGGATCATTGATAATAAATTTCTGGATTTAAAGAAGATAAGAATAATAAGGCTTAGGCAAGAAAATACTAAAGAAATGATTAAACTCTTTTTCCTACAATAAAAATCGGAAAAACCAGCTTGTACTGGGGCTGCGAATATCTGCAAAACGATCATTGTCGTAGATAATATGAGAGCAATCATAGGCGTTTGAGCGCCAAAGATGCGCACAATCGAATTATTTCCTATGACGCTTGCAACGATGCAAAAAAGTAAAATTGGTAAAAATTTGCTCATCTCTCAGGCTACATTAAAAGGACGTGTAATTCTTTCTTTTAGCCGCATTGGATCACAAAGTCAAGTTGGAAGGTTAGGGACTTGAGCTATTGACTAAAAGAGCAGAACTTGTAAGTTGGCCGAACTGTTGCCGGTGCCGTATTTCCACGTCGT
>CAYWSY010000135.1:0-2594 GCA_964461105.1 uncultured bacterium | reverse complement strand
AATACAAACACGCTGACAGGATCATATTGACTCGGGGCAATAAGAGGCAGATAGGTCTCATCAGTTAATGTCTTGGGCGATTGCTTGACCTCTGCCACCCAAGAAGCAAATGACTCTTTTGTGCTAGCTTCAGCAATAAAGGTCATCCCTGCAAAACCATCTCCACTGATATTTGCCGACACTCCCCTAAAGCTCCCAGGCTCGTTCGCAATCAGGCTCAGTTTTGAGCGCATCGCAGGCATCGCATAAATCTGTCCACCTAATTGAGGGATCCAAAACGAATTCATCGGGGCATCAGCAGTAATCTCGAAGCGAATCGGTGTTTTTTCAGGAAACTGAATATAATTAATTGTTGCAATCCCTAGCTCAGGATAGAGAAATAACCATTTCCATTGCAGTGCAACAGCTTGAATGACGATTTCCTTCTCCGAAGATTCAATAGGCTTAAAAGGATCCAGCTCATGGCTTGATTTCCAGGTTAAAATACTCAAAATAATGATGATGATAAGAGGAACCCCCCACCAACAACACTCAGCAATGGAGTTATGTTCCCAATCAGGAGCGTGTTTTGCTTTTTCATTGCGTGCTCGGTACTTCCAAGCAAATGCCCATAATAAAACGAACACGGGGATCACCACAATCAGCATCAATAACGATGCGGTAATGATCAAATCCCTTTCCTTTTCTCCAATCATCCCTTTAGGATCTAAGACAGGAATATTATGGGTGTTCAGGTACCACAGAGTCACTGCAGTAACCCCAAGAAATACGATTACAAAACCAGCAATTTTAAGGATTGTTTTCATCTCTAACCCGCGCTCACGAAATAAAGTTATATTTTTACTTTACATAACCAATCAGAAAGAAATTGTCATTATTTAATTTCCAAGCACGACGCTCCAACAAACTCTCCCGCTCTCTGGCCCCAAGGGAATGTAACGGAAAGTGACTCTCGAGATCTTTCGACTTTAAGCAGAGCATCTCCTGTTCCTTCAGCTTGAGTTACAAATGGAAAAGCAAAAGAGCCCTCCTCGTGGGCTATTACAGGATATGAAACAAATTGATCCCCATATTCAATTAAAAGCGTCAGCGCTTCTTTTGCTCCAAACCCAGAGCCTCTGCATACAAATGACCTTCCATTAATATCAGAAAGGTCAACAGCTATTTTGAGTTTGCCCTTAGTGGCTTCATTCGGAAAAGGAACCATTGCCGTATAGTATTCTTGCGCCCCTTGAGAAGAGAGCATTCCATAACCGACCATTTCTCCTTTTCGAAGCGGCGTTACAATGTAAGGAGCTGCACGAAGAACATCTTCCGGCTCATTAATGATCAAATGTCCCTTGGCATTGGACACATAATGAAATGTCTCAGTAGTCGCTCCATCAACAGTGCGGATAAATAACTTATAATTCTGCCCACTTGGAAAAGACTCTGCGCGCAGGCGATAAAGACGAATCTTCATCCCCTCAAACTCAAGCTCTTTCCATTTCTGTTGACAGATGATTTTAGGTTCCGGAGCTGCGAGCAAACTTCCCATTGCACACAACACATAGATCCATAACCACCATTTCATGAATATCTCCCCTTTTTTAGGGGATATAGCAGATGGATAATTCAAATGTAATATTAAATATTTTAAATCGAGAAACTATCTACTTTTTAAAGTCTGACCATTGAAGAGACTTGAGTCGCCCATTCTCAAGGGTGACAGGCCAAACAGCAAGGAGTATAAATTTTGAGATCTCGTCAAAAAACAACAAACTTTTCTTGAACTTCAACGAAGCATTTGACATACTGCGCACCAACATTAAGACCTCCATAGGAGGACCTAACCATGAGCCTATTGAAAGACTCCATTATTTCTCCCTTTTCCCCCCACTCCATTACAGAAGAGCACAACCGCTCGCTCTTGCTACAATTTCTCTTACATGAGCTTTTCGAACTCTCTCTTAGCCAACAAATCCCCCCCCTTTCAGAAAAACTCAATTCCTCCAAGGTATGGCATCTTCCCTATGATTGGGCGATCAATCGCGGTCCATTAAACAAAGCTCTGGAATATGCTTCCCTGCTACCCCTTGCATTCCCAACTCATCAAAAAACTGCAACAAAGGTCTTGAAAGGTCTCAACAAAATCGATGCCAGAAACTGTTCTGCTATTAAAGAACTCTATCAACTCATTGAACGCTTCTTTACCGAATGTGAAGACGATGAAAACCTTCTCCTCTTTCTGTTAAAACACAACAAGCAGATCGATTCCCTTATGGGACAGAGCTACTTGCGCACTTATTTGCTCAAATTATACCCACAAGGATTAAGATCACTTGAAGAAATGGTCTCTGATCACTACCATGAGCGGGGATTTTTCTCACTGATCCCAGAACTTAAAGAACTGATTTTGGCCCTCGAAAATGACTAACGCATACTTGCAACTGATCCACGACACTCTGCAGTTCATTAAAGACCTGCCTAAGGGGACCTTTGAGCTGAGCACAAAGGAAGAGTGCGCCTACTTCCCTCATCTACAAGTGCTCAAAGATCCTGTTAAAGCTGTGCCTAAATCCATGCCCACAACTCCCATTGTATCTATAGAACAA
>CAYWSY010000134.1:0-2597 GCA_964461105.1 uncultured bacterium | reverse complement strand
CCTCCTTGGCTCATTAATCGAGGGGTCGTCCAACAATTAAGCTGCGAGGTGGAATGGAAATGGATTGAGCGTGTCTTTCCAAAGCCGCAAATTCTCGATGCAGAAGCTTTTCGCGCGTTTATGAGAGAGTATGAACAAGAGGAGCCTGCTTATGCTCCTTCGCTTCAGTGGAATTCTCCGAAACCAACTGCTCTTGAAATCTTAGCGCAGCCTCTTCCATTTTTAAAATTAAACGATCGCAGTGGAGCCTTTGCTAATTTATGGTTTGATTATGGAGCCTTAGGAAAGGTCTCGATCGATGATCCAAAGCCCAATGCATGGCGCAACCGCGCTGCTGAAAAAGGATGGGAAAAGGATTTGCTTGAAACGGATTATCTTCCAAAAATTGTCGATAGTACGCGCTATTATTGTCCGATGGATAAGGTGGCAAAGAGTTTAACTTTTTTATTGGAAATAGGTTGGAAGATTTACGATCATCAAGGGCGTATTGTTGTCCGTCAAAGGGGAGCTGAAATTGAAGTTGCTTTAGAAACTCAAGGGATCTCTGTTAAAGGCAAGGTGAATTACGACGAGCATGAAGCGGATCTTTCTGATGTGATGGGCGCCTTTATGCGCAGGGAACAATTTCTTCAACTCAGTCCCTCGACAGTCGCATTGATCGACCGTACTGCTGTTGAGCTAGAGTGGGGGATGCTTGCCGGAAAAGAGGTTGTTGGCAAGTCATTTTCCCTAAAAAAAAATCAGGCGGGTCTCCTCTCATCTCTCTTTGAAAAGGGAGTTAAAGCTCCTGCCCCTCTGATTGATTGGAACCGGCGTCTTCAAGGGGAGCTTTCAATGGAAATCGCCCTCCCTTCATCTGCTTTTCAAGGCACCTTGTTAGATTACCAGCAAAAAGGGGTGGATTGGCTTCATTTTCTTTCAACATGGGGCTTTAGCGGGCTTCTTGCCGATGAGATGGGACTGGGTAAAACTGTCCAGATTCTGGCATTTTTTTCCCGGCTGAGTCAGGCAAAACCTTCCTTGATTGTCATGCCAACCTCCCTTCTTTTTAATTGGAAACGGGAAGTGGAAAAGTTTTTACCCATGGTTGTCCCCTATATCCACACAGGAAAAGAAAGGACCCAAGAAGGGGGCCTCCTCCAAGATCAGAAGCTCATTTTTACGTCATATGCTCTGCTCAGACAAGATCAGGAGCTCTTTCAAAGTCTTGAGTATGAGCTTGTTGTTTTAGACGAAGGGCAGAACATTAAGAATCCAGATTCTCAAGTGGCTCAAGCAGTGTTTCAATTGCGCGCAGAGATGCGCCTCGTGGCGTCAGGTACCCCAATTGAAAATCGCTGGGAAGATTTATGGTCCCTATTTCATTTCTTAATGCCTGATTTATTAGGGGAGAGGAAGGAGTTTACAGGGAAAATGATGGCAGCGGCATCAGACCCTAGGTACCTGCAGCAAACCAAAGCGAAGGTCCGTCCGTTTTTGTTGCGCAGGCGCAAAGAGGATGTTGCTCTGGATCTTCCAGAGAAAATCACCCAGGTGGTGTGGATTGAGATGAACGACGCGCAGCGCTCTCTCTATGAAGAATGGGTGCGAAATCATTCTTTGGGACTGCTTAAAAAAATTGAGCGAGATGGCGTTTCAGCCCATCGGATGCAGATTCTTGAGGCCATTTTGCGCCTGCGTCAGCTCTGTGCGCACCCGGCTCTTGTGGAATCTGAGTCGTCCATTCAAAGCGCCAAGCTTGAGAGGATGTTAGCAGATCTCGGTGAAGTGCTAGAGGAAAAGAGGAAGGTCTTGATTTACAGTCAGTTTACGCAAATGTTGCATTTGATCGAACGAGAGCTTGTCGAGCGAGGGATCAGGTATGTGACGCTCGATGGTTCTACCAAAGATCGGGAAACCCCTGTGCGCCAATTTCAGGAAGACCCAAATACCCACGTCTTTTTAATCAGTTTAAAGGCAGGGGGCGTTGGACTCAACTTAACTGCAGCAGATTATGTCTTTCTCTATGATCCCTGGTGGAATGAAGCTGCCGAATCGCAAGCTATTGACCGGGCGCATCGCTTCGGTCGCAAGGGAGCTGTGATCGCAAGACGTTATCTTACAGCCTATAGCATCGAAGAGAAGCTGATGCGTTTAAAAGAGCATAAGCGAGCGCTCTCAGATGGGATCTTGGAGGGTAGAGAGGATCTCTCTCACTTTACCATGGATGACTTGCGCTCTCTTCTGTGTTAATTGCCTACATTTCCTTACGGCGATCCTCATCGATGAGCTCATTGGCAGCAAATTTTAGGGTTTTGAGGCCCTCTTCAAATCCCACTTCTCTCAATAACCCATCGAGATACCGCAACTCTGAGAGAAGCTGGTCATTCATCGATTCGAGTTCTGATATTTTTCTTAAGAGCTCGTCCTGTGACATATTAACCTCGTTTTAACATTTTCTGGCCCCTAAGCCTATATGCCAAAACCGTGCCAAAGGGATGGGATTGACGTACTAGTACAGTTTAAACAAAGTTCTTAGTGTTTCGGCTGTGTCAAAACCCCGGGGTTGGACGATCGTAAATTTAGCTGTATTAAATTAATACAGCGGCATTTACGAT
>CAYWSY010000133.1:0-2648 GCA_964461105.1 uncultured bacterium | reverse complement strand
GACACCTCCGTCGTCAGGTGAGACTTCGCTGTTAAACTCGATTAACGGTTCTGCATCGATCCTATCGTCGGCTAACAAGCAGCAGATGATTTTAGAGCAAAACTATTCAAGCAAATACACGCAGATGATCTCGATGATTAGTAAGATCAATGGAAACATCAATAGCATGAACAGTGTTGCTGTTAAGAACCAGACTGCAGGGGGATAACCTCTATAGCCGATAAAGGCAAAGCGATAAGGGATTGGGGGAAACTCCAATCCCTTATTTATTTTGTATCTTAGCCAATTCATTATAAAGTGTTTACGCCTGTTTTTCTCTCTGTAAAAGCCAGAATTTGAACGGAAAAAATGGCCAGTTCTTAAGAGAGAACATTTCTTATGCAACTGAAATAGAGATATAACTCATTGATTTACAGAAGTTTATTGAAGTTCCTGTCCTCTCTATCTTTACTTAAAGCATTGCAACGGTTGACTTTTAATTCAGGATATAGTAGAATTAAGTTAGGCGATTTATTAAGTTTAGTAATTACATAAAATAAAAGGTGAAAAGTATGACAAGCATTAATGCAGCTAATAGCTTAAGTAATAGCTCTGAGATTCCGGTTGATGTGCTCAACCAGTTGCAGAGCGTTGTGTCAAATGATCCAAAGCAAATTGCTCAACTACTCTCTCTCTTATCAACGATGACAAGCGTGATTAAAGAGTCCTCATCAGGGGCGACAGCTGGAGCTAAAGCAGCTTCTCAGCCTACAGATGCAACAACTCCTGCGGGATTACAGGTTCCAGATGAGTCAGAGATCTTGGATCAAGAATTAGCCGTATCCGTCATCCTTTCAACGATGGGAAATCTCAACATTGAAAACGCCGAATTTCAAGGGGATGTACAAAAGACGATTGGACAGGCCTCTATCAAAGCAGCTCAGCTTGATTTGAAGCATGCAGAAAATGTGTTGAAGAAGTATATCAAAAATGAGCACCGGGATCCGATTTTAAACTTCTTTAAAAAAGTGTTTGCCGTGATTGCAGCCGCCGCTTTAACAGCGCTCGGACAGCCAGAATTGGCGTGTGTCTTGCTCGCAACAATGCTGCTCACTAAGCCTGTAACAGACGGGGTTTCAGATCTTCTTCAAGCAATGGGCGTGCCAAAGAATGTAGCTGACGAGATTGCAGCAGTTGTCACAACAGTGACAACAGCCGTTGTTTCTGGTGGGTTATCAGGAGCTGGTGTTGCAGGAGATGTCGAAGCCGTTGCAAAAGATGTTGAAGCAACAGTATCAGATGCAGAAAAAACAGAACAATTTGCAAAAGCTACATTTGGTGATTTGATTAAAGGGGACACCCCAGCTGCCATTGAAAATGCAGGCAAAACGGTGGAATATGCAGAAAAAACAGTACAAGCTGCAGAAAAGACTGTAACGGATGCCGAAGCATTGAAGTTGGATGTCAATGTGGTCAACGATATCAAATCGACAAAGACCGATGCAGAAAAAACGTTGAAAACTGCGCGTGAAACGCTAGAAGCGCTTCAGAATGGGGATATCGATGTAGGTTTCCAAGGTGCACACGATACGATCATCGATGCTGAAAACACGGTAAAAGATGCGCGCTCTACCTTGCGCGATGTACGTGGAATTGTTGATAATGGTGCTTCAAATAGTGGAGTATTTAAAAAGTACATGGGACTGTTTAAAGGGCTTTCAAAGCCGACAAACGTCGCACTGTTTGCAGGGGCTCAAGCGATGATGAATACAAATGCATTAGGTGGGCTTGCAGCCTTCATTCCTGCTGGAAAAGCGCGCGATATCGTTGCCGGATGTTTAGGAGCCGTTCAAATCTTGCTCACATTAGGAGTCGGTATTGGAGCTGGTGGCGCTGTGATTTCGCAGACAGAGAGAGCAGTTTCCCTCCTCCAAGTGAAAACAGCGATGTATGTGCAAAGAGCTGCTCAAGCAGCGGAAGGGGGAGTGAGTTTCCTATCAGGGGCCAACACGATTCTTCAAGGGATCAACCAATCGGAAATTACGAGATCCTTAACATTGGAGAATTTAGCGATGGCACAATCGAGTGCGAATAACTCCTCAGCAACTCAATCGCTGAAAACGATTACAAATGCGATGTCACAAAATGGCCAAATGCAGAACCAGTTTGCAGCAGGTCTGGAGCGCGGATTTGAAGCGATGACCGCAATGATCCAAGCTTAATTGGTTAATATAGCTTAAGAACACAAAGGGATTGGGGGAAACCCCAATCCCTTTGTTTGTTTTTAATCTTAATAAATTGGTTATAAGCAGTTTGTGGCCGTTCAGCTCTGCATAAAGACTGAAGTTTAAAGGCTATTTTCACCTAAATAACATTTCTTGTGTAAAAGGAATGAAATGTAACTAGCTTAATAAGAATGATTTAGAACGGTAATATTGAGCTTGTTCTTGTTTTAAGTGTTTAGGTGGTTGACTTATAATTCAAGATGTAGTAAAATTAAGTTAGGCGATTTATTAGACTTAGTAATTAGATAAAATAAAAGGTAAAAATATGACAAGTACAAATACCCCAGATCCAAGTACTCCTCCGGCAACTCCTGCAGCAGTCCCGCTCAATGCGCTGGCTCTGTTGATTGAGGCGGTGGAGAATCAGTTGAATGCGAGTTCATC
>CAYWSY010000132.1:0-2736 GCA_964461105.1 uncultured bacterium | reverse complement strand
GGGAAGGCAATGCAGTGGGGCAAGCGCTTGGACTTAAAATGCTCGCATCTCGGTTTAATAGCGAAGGGTTTCCATTGTTTAATAGTAAAGTCTACTGCCTAGCAGGAGACGGCTGTCTCATGGAAGGTGTTTCTGCAGAAGCATCCTCGCTTGCAGGGCATTTGGGACTAGATAATCTTGTGCTTATTTACGATGCCAACCAAGTGACCCTTGATGGGTTTCTCTCTGAATCTGATTCAGAAGATACGAAAATGCGCTACAAAGCGTATGGATGGGATGTCTATGAAATGGACGGATATGATTTTGATGCGATGGAGCGCATTTTTAATGAAATTCGAGAAGGGCAAAAGCGACCTGTCATGATCTACATGACCACCATCATTGGGAAGGGATCTCCAAATAAAGCAGGGACTCATAAAGTTCACGGCTCTCCTCTTGGTGCAGAAGAAGTTGAAGCCACAAAGCGCGCTTTAGGCCTTCCTGAAGAAGAGTTTTACGTTCCTCAGGCTGTGTATACATTCTTTGAACAGAAGCGCACAAAGGATGCAGCGCTTGAGCAGAAGTGGAAAGAGATGTTCCGTGTCTTTTCTGAAGCAAAACCTGAGGCATATAAGCTATTTATGCATATGGTCGAGAAAAAACTCCCAGATACGCTTGAAGAGAGCTTGCGCAGCATTGAAATGAAAAGTTCGCTTGCAACGCGCACCTCTTCCCAGAACGTGCTCAACGTGCTCGGAGAGTTGCTTCCTCAGCTCATCGGCGGCTCAGCGGACCTTTCAGGGTCTGATATGACCATGATGAAAAAATTCCCAATCATTTCTAAAGGGAGTTTTTCTGGTCGCAATATTAAATACGGCGTGCGGGAATTCGGCATGGCAACCATTGCAGCGGGTCTTGCGCAAACTGACATGATTGTGCCGTATATTGGAACCTTCTTGACCTTTTCCGATTATATGCGCAATGCAATTAGATTAGCAGCGCTCTCTAAAGTACAGGTGATTTACCAATTCACTCACGACTCTGTCTTTTTAGGGGAAGATGGGCCGACGCACCAATCGGTTGAGCATTATGCAGCGCTTCGCGTGATTCCTAATCTCCATGTGATTCGACCTGCTGATAATAACGAAGTGAAAATGGCTTGGATTGCAGCACTGCGCTATCGCGGACCTACCGCCATTATTCTCTCCCGTCAAAATCTCCCAGAGCTCAGTGCATGCCATGTTTCATATGAGCAGGGGATGTCTAAAGGGGCATACATCATCAAAAAAGAAGAGAAAAAAGCAGATTTCACGCTAATGGCAACCGGCTCAGAGGTATCACTTGCGATGGATGTTGCAGGGGCGCTTGAGAAAATTGGCAAGGGAGTGCGAGTCATTTCGATGCCTTGTTGGGAGCTATTTGAAGATCAATCAGATGAGTATAAGAAAAGTGTTCTTGGCGGCGAGATCGGCAAGCGTGTCAGCATCGAATCAGGAGTTAGCTTCGGATGGGCGAAGTGGATCGGTCCTGAAGGGATCTCTGTCAGTATTGATACTTTTGGAGAATCCGCTCCCCAGAGTGATCTTGCAGCTGAATTTGGCTTTACTGTGGATGCAATCCTGGATCGGCTGCTTTCATGAACACGCTCTTTTTAGAGGCCCTGCATTGTCGCAATCAGAATAGACCCCCCGTCTGGCTCATGCGTCAAGCAGGGCGTTACATGCCTCAATATCGCGCTTTAAGAGAAAAGCACTCCCTCTGGCAACTCTTTCATGAGCCAGAGCTTGCTTTTCAAGTCTCCATGCTTCCAATCGATCTGCTCGGCGTAGATGCAGCGATCCTCTTTTCCGATATCCTTGTCATCGCAGAGCTCTTGGGGTTGCGCGTTCACTTTCCTGACAAGGGGGGGCCCCGCGTTGAGCCTGCAATTCGTACAGCAGCTGCCGTCGATGCTCTGCCCGTGCTGCATGTTGAAGAGGTGTTAAGCTATGTTTTAAAGACAATCGAACTATTAAAACCAGCGCTTCAGGTTCCACTGATTGGATTTTGCGGGGGGCCATTTACAGTTGCAAGTTATTTCATCGACTCTGGGAGCAAACAAGAATTTGAGCACACAAGGGCGTGGATGGAGTTAGACCCAGCAAGTTTCCATCGCCTTCTTGATAAGCTCACCATAGCATCTATTAGCTATTTGCAAGCTCAGGTAAAGGCAGGGGTGAATGCCATTCAAATCTTTGATTCCTGGGCAAGTATTTTAACCGACGCGCAGTTTCAAGCCTTTTGCCTTCCCTATCTTAAGCGAATGGTCGATGCAATTTCTGTTCCAGTGATTCTTTTTTGTAGAAATTCGAGCCTGCGCCCCAAAGAGCTAGCAGCGCTCGAGCCGAGGTGTATTAGTTTTGATTGGCATAGGCCTATGAGCGAGCTGCGCAAAGAAGTTCCTTTCCATATTGCGATTCAAGGCAATATTGATCCGAGCTTTTTACTGAACCCCAAGCCTCAGATCCAAGAGGCCCTCAGCGCTTTGCTTAGCAGTATGCAAGGAGAAAAGGGATTTATCGTTAATTTAGGCCATGGCGTTTTGCCCGATATTCCATTCGAGCACGTGCAGTGTTTTGTGGATGCGGTAAAAGAAATGCACTCAGATTGAAACGATACCCTTTCTGGTTCAAAGGCACCTTAAAGGCCTTTGAACCGGAAGGAGTATATAGTAGTTCCACTGGAAAGTTGTGAATAAAATGTTCACTTGGTGTAGAT
>CAYWSY010000131.1:0-2738 GCA_964461105.1 uncultured bacterium | reverse complement strand
GCTCGATGAAGAAGGCTGAATCGAAGAGCTTGAACAAGAAGCTTCGCTCGATGAAGAAGGCTGAATCGAAGAGCTTGAACAAAGTGAATAGATCTTGCTGGCTGAGCTGGCTGATTGGGGTATTACACCTGAAAAAAAGGTCATAAAATTTGTCTAATTTAAAAAAAATCCTAATTTTAAGCAGATAAAGCGCGTTATTAATATTAATTTTATAAAACTATGTTAGCAAAAAAACGTTTTAAATTAAATACAAAAAGTGTTTTGTGTAGGCGTTTTTTAGAAATGTCACCTTTGGTAACTAGAAGTTACTGATAATCAATAGGAAACAACAATGGAAGGGCGTATTTCTATGAGCAATAAAAAAGACGTATTTTTCAATTAAGGCCCAGAAGATGCCAAGAAGAGCTGATCCAAGTCGATGGATCAGATTATCCAGACAAACACGACCTATTTCGAGTAAATAAAGAAGGGGTAATAAATGGCACAGGAAAGACCCCATTTAGCCGTGCCATAGATGCTGGCTGTAGAAAATTTTATTATAAGAGTAAATTCACTCCAGAGCAAGTTAGGCAAAATGATTTAGTCCTATCGCAAACAACCTCTATTTATCATGGAAAAAAATGGAGAGAAGTCCAAATTCAAAACTGATAAAATTAACTCGAAGATTCAAAAACATGTCTCTTTTTTTTAAAAAAGGTGATATTTGTAAAAAACTCGAAAGAGTGACATTTCAATTTAATGCTAACAAGAAAACGCAGAAGTCAGGACTAATCTAAGCGCTCCTGCTCAAGAAGGAGCTTCTCTAATTCATCATAAGCAGCATCGCACGCCCTTTGCGCTTCGGCAAGCTTTTTATAGAGCAAAGGATTTTGCTTCCCCGCTTCAAGCATCGCCGCAATCTCCTGTTGGATCTTTGCCAAAGCCGCATCTCTTAACCCCACTGTCACTTCACACGCTTTGATTTTCTGCTGCACTTGTTTGAGCTCACCTGCACGCAAAACCCGCTCATCAACTTTTTCAACTTGGGGCATCGATTTGGGCTTCTTTTCTCTTTCCTCTTCCCAACCCACTTTTTCAAGGAAATCTGCATAATTCCCCAAGAACACTTCCTGTTTTCCGCCCGCATGACAAATAATCAACTTATCGAACTCAAGACGATTCAAAATGAGCTCACTGTGCGTCACAATGATACAGCTTCCATGAAACTCCTCAACAGCATTAATCAGCGACTCTACAGACTCTACATCGAGATGGTGAGTCGGTTCGTCAAGTAGAAGAAAATTGCATGGCTGAGCCAAGATTTTACCGAGAAGCACTCGGCTTTTCTCTCCTCCTGACAGAGTAGAGACCTTTTTCTTGGCCTTATCGCCTCCAAACATCATGATGCCGCAAATTCCCCTCACTTGCGTTAAGTTCAAAGAGCGGTTAGCAAGCCCGATCTCCTCTTCAATCGTATGGGCAGGATTGAGACGATCGATATTCGTCTGACCAAAATAGCCAAACGTCACATTCTGTTTCACCTCCACTTCACCCTGGTTAGGGCTTAAATCCCCTACGAGCAATCGCATCACAGTCGACTTCCCACACCCATTTTTCCCAATGATTGCGATCTTCTCTCCCTTTTCAACCTCCAAAGAAAGATCTTGGATAAGCGGAGTGTCATAGGCGAAATTAAGATGCTTAGCCTCAAGCATCTTAAGACCTGGAAAAGCAGATTCATGAAAAGCAAAGCCTAAATTCGCAATATTTTTCAGCTCTTCTAACTGAGGCAATCGATCGATCATTTTCTTGCGTGAAGCCGCTTGCGTTGCTTTTGAAGCCTTCGCGCCAAACCGCTCAATAAAGGCCTGGTGATGCTCCCTGGTCTCTTCGATTTTAAGCCGGGCTTTTTCATGCAGCTCTTCTTTCTGCATGATGTATTCATAAAAATCAGCAGTAGACCCCTTAATTTTCTCCACTTTGCGTCGATGAATTCCCATGGTATGAGTACATACCTCATCCAAAAATTCCCTGTCGTGAGAAATGATCACCATCTCCCCTTTCCAGCGCTTAAGAAACCTGGTTAAAAATCGAATCGCCAAAATATCGAGATAGTTAGTCGGTTCATCAAGCAATAAACAGTCGGGCTCAGAAAGAAGTACTTTGATGAGCTGCAACCGCAGTTGATACCCACCAGAGAGCATCTGAGGACTTTGCTCCACTAGCTCCTCATCAAAACCCAACCCTGCAAGCAAAGAATAAGCGCGATGAAATTCCTCTTCGGGCAAAGACTCTCCCGCCTCTTCGATGACAGTCGGTTTAGAAAAGCGCAAGTGCTGCTCTAACACCCCAAGCAGGTAGCCCTTCGGCTGCGAGATCCGGCCTGCATCTGGGGTCTCTTTTCCAGTACATAGGCGAAAAAGAGTCGTTTTACCCGTTCCATTCCTCCCCACAAGGGCGCATCTTTCTCCCTTTTGAATGCTGAAGCTGACATCTTCTAGAAGCGGATCGCCGTGATAGGCAAGAAATATTTTATCAAATTGAAGCATAGGACCCTTCGAATGAAAGGTGTCTATAGTAAAGCATGTAGAGCTAAGATGAAAGGATTAAAAATATCCTGTGTCCACTTTAAAGGCGCTCAAATGGACTGATCTTGATATACCCCGACCTCATTCATGAGAATCGCGAATCAGGTGCGTTTGAGGAGATATTGTCAAAAGTTGTGTTTTGGCCGTTGAGCATATCCTCTGATTTTTTCT
>CAYWSY010000130.1:0-2778 GCA_964461105.1 uncultured bacterium | reverse complement strand
CTGACGTGTCAGTGTAAAGCTGTTTGCTTAGCTTTGCATAGATTTTTTTGAGCGGTTTATTACAGCCCTCTCGCGCCCTGTAATTATTGATGAGGTCCAAAGAGTTCCCCAAATTGCACTTCCGATTAAGCTAGCTGTTGACCAAAACAGAGTAGCTGGTGCTTTTGGATTGACAGGCTCTGCAAATCCGTTGGTGGCCCCAAAACTTAATGATTCCCTGGCAGGTCGCATATTTATCTTACACATGTGGCCTTTATCGATGAGTGAAATTCAGAACACTCATTCCAGATTTATAGAACTGGCTTTCAATCCTGAGGCGCACTTCCCAGAAGGAATCCATTGGGATCGCAAAAGTATGATCGAGACCTTAACAGCTGGGGGATACCCTGATCCTCTAACTTTGGATGAACAAATGAGAGATCGTTGGTATGACAATTTATTAACAACGATCATTGAACGAGACGTTCAGGACATTGCTAACCTTGCTAGGCCAAGGGACCTTGCTAAATTATTAAATATTTTAGCCGCTCGTAGCGCCAATTTACTCAATCTCTCTGAGATCAGTCGGATTTCCTCAATTCCCTATACAACCTTAAATCATTACATGGCTCTTTTAGAGTCATTATTTCTGATTGTAAGACAGCCAGCCTGGCATCTCAATCGAACAAAGCGGTTAACGAAAATGCCTAAACTCTACTTTGGCGATACAGGTCTTTTGATTAATCAATTGAGGATGGGAAGTGATGCGATTTTAAATAATGGAAGAATGCTGGGACCGATTTTAGAAAATTTTGTTTTTCTCGAATTAAAAAAACTCTCCACATGGGCTGAGCAGCCGCTTGAGCTCTATCATTATCGCACGCAAACAGGGAGCGAAGTGGATATTGTCCTGGAAAATCGCGCAGGGAGTCTTGTTGGCATTGAAATTAAAGCTTCTGAAACGATCTCATCAGAGGACTGGAAGGGACTTGATGTGCTTGGCGATGAAATGGGAGAAAAAATGATTCGGGGAATCATTTTATATCCAGGCAAAGAAATTGTGTCTCTTCGCAAAAATCGGATTGCGCTTCCTCTTTCAACACTTTGGCGGTGCCCTTAATTTCTTACCTCATCGACCAAGTATTGCATCCTCTTGGCTTCTACTTCTATTAGTCCTTGACACAAGCTCTTGCCGCTTTCCCTGCCTCAACATCGCATGGCTGTGACACAGCCAAAATGACAACAAATTTATTTATAAATCACCAGATATAAAATAAACATTTTAAAAACACTAACTAACATTCCGATTAAAAAAATTGACATTAACATAAATAAATGCAATAATTATTAAATAAAACCTAAAAAAGGACTTACTTTTATGACATCTTGTTCAATGATTTCATCATCTTCACTTGCAGCCTCTTCAAGCGCTCGACCGCCCGAACCCATTCAATCTCATGATGAACATGTCGCATTTATCGAGGGATGCATAAGCTCACTTACAATCGCTTCCCCTATAGAGACTCTGATACAAGGGATTCAGAGTGGTGCGATGACCGAGGTTGTTTACAATCCGAGACACTATGAACCGAGAGAATTTGAAGCGCTTATATTTGCGCTACTCCACCCTAACGCCCAAGTTCGAGCGCTTGAGGTTCATCTGAAAGATGAGATCTCCGATTCAACTGCTGATTTTTTTAGAAACTACCTAAAAGTTAACCAAGATCTTCCTCGGCCCCTTGAGAGCCTTAAGGTTTTTGGACGCAAGCTAGGCTCCTTTAATATTGCCCTATCCTTTAATATTGCCGAATCAACGTTTGACCCTGTTATCTGCAGCCCCGTTAATGTATTTTGCCGATTGATGACAGGACCGAAGCCCCACGCAGGAGTGGCGCCCCGCGCATCTCAACTCACCACATTGGAAATAAACCACACCCGTATTGATTCCTTTACATCTGAGGATCTTGCAAGGGGGCTCGAAGGATCAAGGTCTCTAAGATCCTTTAAGATCTCCGATTGTGAAATCGATAAAAAACCAACTCAGATCCTTTTACAAGCGCTTACTAGGAACCAAACAATTACAAGCTTAACTCTCTCTAATACTAACTTGGGAGCTGAAGCGGCAGAACCTCTCGCAAGGATTCTCTCCGATCCTAACAAGGGTATTACCTCATTGAATCTATCTAATACCAGATTAACAGGACCTGGAGTCAAAAGAATCATCTTGGCTCTTAAAGAAAACAAGACACTTAAAAGTTTAGACCTGTCATCGAACAAAATTGATAAAAAGACAGCTCAGAACATAGGAGCGGTTTTGTTATGGAAGATAACCCCTCTTGAGACTCTGATTCTATCGGATAATAAAAGAATATCCGATTCAGCAGCCGGGTCATTCCTATTCGGGCTTGAAAGGAATCCAACGCTTACAGTTTGTCTAGTAAATGGTTGCAGCTTCTCTCAAAAAACAATCAAAGAAATCGAACGCTTAGTACACAGAAATGTAATGAACTCTCTACCTCCAATGCCAAGACTCTCCTCCACTAGCTCATCAAGAGATTAAATTAAAAAAGAAAGTGCATTCAGCATATACTGGGTCCACTTGAAAGTTAGACAAATTTCAAACTCAGCGCTTCCATTTTTTATTCGTTGAAGCAGGCCCTGTGCTAGCACAGGGTCGATGGAAACGAATAGAAAAGGGGAGATGCTGAGGCCGAAATTTGTCTAACTTTCAAGTGGACGCAGTATATAGTAGTGCCAGTTGAAAGTTAGACAGGAAGCTTAATCGGATCAAGCTTTACT
>CAYWSY010000129.1:0-2849 GCA_964461105.1 uncultured bacterium | reverse complement strand
CTGGAACCACGTTTTCTAAAGAGGAGCTTTTTTACGATCCTGTTGGAAACCGAGCCCAGCGCATTTCAACAGTCTATCACAAAAGTTCGCCTAAACATCAGATTTCTGTCCGCTGGGAATACGATCAAATGGGCAGGGTCACCAAAGAGTGTGAAGAGGCGGACAAGAACACATTTTATTCATACGATGAAAGGGGCAGACTCATCGAGCGCTTGCTACCGAATGGAGTCTCAATCAATTCCATCTATGATGGGATTGATCGCCTTCTTGAAATGAAAAGCTCAGATGGAACCATTCACTATCAATACAGCTATGCAACAGGTCCCGAACCTATCGAGGTTGTTGATTTAGTTCATCACTGTGTTCTTAAACGTCAGTATAACACCCACGGCCAGCTCATCCTAGAAACCGACTTTTATGGGCGCACAGTCACATGGGAATACGATACGCACGGAAGATGTAGTTCCTATACCCTGCCAGATGGCTCTTCAATTGCCTATACTTATAAAGGCGGGCATCTTGCTGAAGTTGCTAGGCTAAATGCCTTGCAAGAGGTGCTCTACGCGCACACTTACCAAGATTTTGACGCAAATGGCCATGTGATCGAAGAGGAGCTCATCCAAAATGCAGGGATCCGGCGCACGTTTAGAGATCAATTAGAGAGACCCATTTCCCAAGAATCCCCTTGGCTTACTCAATCCATGACCTATGGACCATCGAGCCTGATTACTCACATCGAACATTCACTTTTTGGGAGTAAACAATACGATTATGACCCCTTAAACCAGATCATTCAAGAAGGAGAGGAGCATTACGCATTCGACTCTCTTGGTAATCCCACCACATGCACCATCAATGCATACAACCAAATCCTTGAGAGTCCAGATGGGACACTCGAATATGATCGCAATGGAAATCCAACCCATCGTGTCACCTCAGACGGAACAATCACCTATGCTTATGATGCGCTCAACCGACTCATCTCGATTTCCCATCCAGACGGCACCACAACCAGCTTTATCCATGATCCGTTATCTCGAGTGGTTTTTGAAGAAATGGGCATGGACAAGCACTTCTATTTATACAACGACCTGCAAGAAATTGGGGAAGTAGATGCATCAGGGAGCCTGCTTCAATTAAAGCTGATTGGCCTTGGAATCAAAGGAGAAATCGGCGCCACTGTAGCCATTGAGATTGGTGGGGTTGCCTATGCGCCTCTCAATGACATTCAAGGAAATGTCATTGGGCTCATTTCTCCAGAGCAAGAAATGGTCGAATCGTATGAGATCGACGCATTTGGAAAAGAGAAGTGGGAATCCACCCCGCTGAATCCCTGGCGGTTTTGTTCTAAACGGGTCACAAACGGTCTTGTCCTGTTTGGCAAGCGGTTTTATGACCCAACACTCGGTAGATGGCTCACGCCAGATCCATCAGGCTACGCCGATGGACCGAATCTCTATGTCTATGTGCTCAACAGCCCGCTTAATCGGCTCGATCTCTTTGGGTTGCATTCTGATCTGAATCTTGACAATGTGATACGGATAGATGCGTTTGTCAAAGATATCCAATTTGCCCAAAGTTTTCCGATCACAGGGGTTTTGTCCTGCAAAGTACATCAAAATGGGGTTTATAGTGATTGGTTTGTCTCATTTGGTCACTGGAAAGAACTTAAATTCACTCCCGTAGAACTCGAAACAGGAATTGTCAATATTGTGGATCATTTTTACGAATTAATTCCAGCAGAGGGAAATGCAATCGGATTAGTAACTATTTTAAATGGGATCAATGTAAAAAGAGGGGAAATGTTCGATACTTTAAACTATGTAAAAAGCATTCTTCACGAGGGGCCATTAACTTTTGGCATGTATAGTATGACAAATGGTCTATTTAAAGATGTTGCGAGCACATTTCAAGAACGTGCAAGTAAAGACACCAATGAAGTCATTTTGGGCAGGCAATTCATCACGGCTATTCTTAATGCAGCCAATGACATAAATCCAAATATGGCGTGGCTCCACATTGCCCACAGTCGGGGAGGAGCAACCAGCAGAGCAATCATCAAAGGAATGAATGATGACCAAAAAGCGCTGGTTAGAAGCAAAATGTTTTATTTGGGCATTGGCCCAGCAAAGCCTATGCCAGACGAGTATGGATTGAAAGTTTCAAATGTTTACTCTCGTCAAGATTTTATTACAGGATGGTTTGCTTTAAAATATGTGAATAATCCAAAATATGATATCAGCTTTGTCAAATGTGAGTCTCGATGGGGCGAGCGGTCAGCATATTTCGCAGACCATGCACAGCTTGGAGGGACATATAGGAAAGCACAGATAGACTTTACGCAAAACTTAAGGACGATAAAAGGAGTTTATGATGCAAGTGCTCGTTAGAATTATAAAAGCAATTGTCCTGATTTTGCCATTTGGGATTTCCTTGAATGCCAAAGAGGATGATCATCCGGCATATACGCGTTATGCGAGAGAAATTAGGCAAACATTCATCAAACAAGTCAAAAAAGAATTCGGATTTAATTGTGAAATGACTGGCGGCAGTATGCCTTACGATGTTGAAGAAATAACTGTAAAATTTGGAGCAGACCGCAGTGCAACCTTGGAGCAAGCAAGGGAGTTAGAAGTGATATTAACAGAAAAATTTGTAAAGATCATCAATGAGCATGAGAAGATTCGCCCATTTCTTCGGGAATATCCTTTTCCTTCAAGTCGAGCGATTGTCTGGATTAGATTTTACCCATCTTCAAAGAAACAAATAAGCCAACATGCTGTTGATTTTCTCTTCCAAGCAAAAAATAAGATTTATTATTGGGCTGATGATCCTCAGAATCCTTATGC
>CAYWSY010000128.1:0-2924 GCA_964461105.1 uncultured bacterium | reverse complement strand
GTTATTCAAGGAGCCAAATCGCTTCCTATAATGCGCACGTATTCAAGTGCAGGAGCGCTTGAACCTGCAAAAACCTTGAAAATCCTCCAAAAAATCCGGGATCAATGGCAGCTTCAAGCAGGATGGAACTTTTTACCGCATCTCAACATGCTGTTCGAATTATACTTTCATTGTACGGGATTTGAAATCTATCTTCCTGAACCCAGCGGAAATTTAATCAACTACAAATTCAGCCACAAAAAAAGCGAATATATTTACGTTTTTAAACCAACAACATCCGACAGCCCACATTCACTTCATTTAAGCGCAAAAGGGCATCTGGATAACTATGTGCTTGAACTCAACACGAGGATGGGGGAAGCGTTTTTATACCTTCCTGACGGAGGGTATCGCGTATACGTTGGCCAAAAATTTCATCGCTGGAATCTTGCCAAATTTAGAGAGGCTCAATCAGAGACTTACGGAAAATGCTACTATAAGTTAGTAAGAGAAGTCCTTCCCAGTAGACACGTTATTGAATACACCTATAACCACCATAATCACATCACTGTCGTGTCTTTAAAAAACCCTTCAAGAACGAAGGCATTTGCGTTGATGAATTTAAAAACGATCAAAACTTCGAGTAAGCATCTTCAAATCACCACTTCAGACAACAATGCTTTTGTCTATGAAACACTCGCTCCAGAAGGAATTAATTATCTTGTTAAAGTTGTGGGTAAGACCCGAGCTGCTGAAATGCTTGGCTATCAAGCAGAACGGAAAGGCATTAATTTGCGATTATGTTCTCTATGGTTAAATAACAAGCCTAATGTAGAAGTGCACTACTATAAACCCAAAGATAAAAAAGCTGAGGCTCAATGGAAAAAGAAGCCTCACAAAAGACCATTTAATGCAGACAAAGTGCGCTGTGTGAAAGCAGCGATTGGTCCGAGCGGCAATATGCTCCATTTGGCCCAATTCACTTACGAACGTGGGCATACTGATGTACGCGACACGGGAGGGCGCCTCACAAGGTACTTTCATTGCAAAGGTAATCTTCAGGAAATCCATTATTTTGATGAAAAGGAAAAACTGATTTCACTTGTAAAGTACATCTGGAATGGTCGATTCCTAAGATCTAAAGTGATGCTCGATGAGCACTCTATCCCCCTTTTCTCCAAAACCTTTGAATATGACGGGGTAGGAAACGTCACGCGCGAAACGCTTTGGGGGGCATTAACTGGGGACGCTACCGGCCCTTTTGTGTTGAACCAAGACGGCTCGCTAGAACATGCAGACCACTACACCAAGACCTATTCCTATCTGCCCCATTTTAATGTCATTCAAACAGAAGAGGAGGAAAATGGCCTTAGTTACCACTACCACTATTTACCCGACACCGACCTTCTAACCGCTAAATTCACGAGTAAGGACTCTCAGATTTTAGTCCGTGAATTTACCTTCTATGACACAGATCATTTGCCTATTGCTGAAATCACTGATAACGGCGTTTCGACAGATCCCCATGACACCTCACAGCTCACCTATCGCACCGTCAAACGCTTTGAGCGGGACCCAACATCTGGCATGGTCCTTTCCTGCAGCGAGTTTGTCCTGGATCTAGCAACCCAAGAAGAAGTGCTACTGAAGAAAGTTACTTACACCTATTCCCCAGAAAAGCGGGTTGAAACTGAATCGGTCTATGACGCTCAAGGGATTTATCGCTATACCATCACAACTAAGTATGATGCGCATGGCAATGTCATCTCTAAAACAACCCCACTTGAGCAAACAAACAGCTACGTTTACGATCTTTTAAATAACCTCACCTCCGCAAAAGAAGTGGGCTCACCCTTAAAGAGATTCACATATGACGCTGCTGGTAGGCCCTCATCTATTAGAGAAGAAGATGACATGGGAGTCATTAAAACAACTTATACCACATATGATGTCAACGGAAGGTTGGTTTCCCAGACAGATGCAAAAGGAAACACAACATCCCAGAGTTATGATTGCTTTGGACACTGCATCAGAACCCAATTTCCACTCACTCATGATGAACACGGGAACCCCTGTATCCCTGAAGTGCGTTTTACCTACGATGCTCAAGGCAATATAGCCTCCTCGTGCGCAGAAGGAGGAGGAATCACCCATACCACCTACAATACGCTGCGTAAACCCACTCATATTGTTCATGCAGATGGAACATCCACGCACTATCGCTACAGTACAAATGGAGCCCTCCTCCAAACAATCCATCCAGATGGAACAACGGTTATACAAGAGTATGATCCCTTCGAGCAAATGACCTCAAAGCAAGTCTATTCCTCGATAGGAGAATTATTAAGCTCAGAGAGTTGGACTTATAATGCCTTCTTTCTTCTCTCATACACCGATCCAAATGGGCTGATCACCATCTATACCTATGACAGCGCCGGTCGGTTAATCGCAGAAAAGACAGGAGAGCGCCTCATCACGACAAGTTATGATGCGCTCGGGTTTCCAGAGCGGAAAACGGAAGCCGAGGTCACGCACGTTCAACTCCACGATGACGGTGGAAGAGTGATCGAGGAGTGGAAAGAAAGCTCTGATGGAAGAATTGAAAACCACATGTGGTCTTTCTACAACAATGAAAACAAGAAAATCCAAGCGGATCGGCTCACTTCACAGGGCAAAGTCTCTGATTTCTTTTTTTATGACAGAGAATTTCGCTTAATCAAACATCTCGATCCAGAAGAAAACACGACGCAATTTCTCTTTGATGAAAAAAGAGAAAATTCACTTGGACAGCGTGTATTACATAAAACAACCATCGATCCTTTAGGAAACCAAACGTTGGAAATTTATGACGCGCAAGATCGTTTAAAGACATCGGAAAAAAAGGACCCTTCTGGAACCACGTTTTCTAAAGAGGAGCTTTTTTACGATCCTGTTGGAAACCGAGC
>CAYWSY010000127.1:0-3367 GCA_964461105.1 uncultured bacterium | reverse complement strand
AGGGGATGTGAGAGGGGGCAATCCACCCGCCGATGAGCAGTTCCCCTGCCTCCCTGTCTTCGATGGAATAGGGGTTCTCCAGCGGGATCGCATCGAGGACGGAGGGGTCAAATTGGGTTAAATGGCAGCGGAAAAGGATATGTTTCATAGGGGAAAAGAATGCCGGGTCAGTGGATTTTCGTCTATAGCGCTTCTGGTGAACCAGAAGTGCTATAGATCAGCAAACAGCAGAAACAGCTGTTTTCAGATGTTTTTTTGACTCGAAAAAAGCATCCGCAAACCGTCTTTTTTGCTGTTTATGGATTGATTTTATTGCTTTGAAGTAGATACAATATGTTTAATATTTTTTAGGGGAACCATATGAAAACTGCCCGATTTATTGGACGTGAAGCCGAAATGGCCAGGCTTAAAGGTCTATTGAGTGCAAGAAGCGCGAATCTTATTGTGGTTCGAGGTAGAAGAAGGATTGGAAAAAGCAGGCTACTTGCTGAGTTTGGCAAAGAGATAAAGAGCTATTTTTTTTCTGGAAATCCTCCAGCGCCCAAGACAACAGCGCAGTCGCAGCGCGAGGTGTTTGTGAAACAGCTTGAGAGGAATGGTATCCCTGGCGTTCAGCCAGATGATTGGGGAAATATCTTTTGGCACCTTTCCAAACATACCCAGAAAGGGCGAGTGCTGATTGTATTTGATGAAATTTCATGGATGGGCGGAAAAGATTCTGAGTTTTTAGGCCATTTAAAAACTGCCTGGGACATGTATTTTAGCAAGAATTCTCATCTGATTTTTGCGCTTTGCGGATCAATCTCTTCCTGGATTGAGAAGAATATTCTTAGCAACACTGGATTTCTTGGAAGGATCATTATTGATATGGTTCTTGACGAGCTTCCTTTTAAATCGTGCAACGCATTCTGGAGCCCAAAAGAAACTCGTATTACAGCTTATGAGAAATTTAAAGTTTTATCTGTAACTGGAGGGGTGCCGTTCTATTTAGAGCGTATTAATCCGAGTCTATCTGCGGAACAAAATATTCGAGATTTATGTTTTGCAAAAGGAGGTTTGCTTGTTCGAGAATTTGATGAGATATTTTCAGATCTCTTTTCTCGCCGTAAGGGAAGTCATAAAGAGATTGTATCTTGTCTTGCTAATGGACCTAAAGAACTTGCTGAAATTTGCAAAGAACTTGGTAAGAAGCAAGGAGGGCTGTATAGCCGATATTTGGATGAATTGGTAAAGGCGGGTTTTGTAAGAAGAGAGTTTACGTGGGATCTGAAAAGTGGGAAGTATGGGAAGTTAAGTCGTTATAGACTGAGCGATAACTATTTGCGCTTCTATTTGAAATGCATCGCTCCAAACCGAGTTAAAATTGAGCAAGGGAAAGTGCCAGAATCGATGCTGAATCATCTTTCTGGTTGGGAAGGAATGATGGGCTTGCAGTTTGAAAATCTTGTTACCCATAACTATAAAGCTCTTTGGGAAATGTTGAATGTTTCGGCCGAAGAAGTGGTTATGGATGGACCGTTTTTTCAAAGCCAGACAACAAAGCAGCCAGGATGCCAAATCGACTATATGATTCAAACTCGATTTAATACCCTGTATTTATGCGAAGTTAAATTTAAGAAAGATAAAATTGAGAAAAAGATTCTCGAAGAAATGGAAGAAAAGAGAGCTCGATTAATGGTTCCAAGGCATTTTTCAATCAGGCCTGTCCTTATTCACGTAAATGGAGTTGATGAAAGTGTTTTCGATGCAGATTATTTTGATGAGATAATCGATTTTGGTAAATTATTGGGGTGAAAATTGGAAAAACGATTGAGCGAAATCAGGGCCATGGGTTAATCTGGCAGATCTACTGATGATGCACCGGTAGCTCAGCTGGATAGAGTACTCGGCTACGAACCGAGAGGTCAGAGGTTCGAATCCTCTCCGGTGCATTTCTTTTTTTAAGGTTAGAACTTAGATGATCATTGAAGTATTTGCTTCAGGACCTGCAGAGACTAATTCTTATTTGATCGCTTGTCCTAAGACGAAACTGGCAGCAGTGATTGATGTCCCAAGTGGAAGTGTCAAGCATACGATCCAGCGCTCCCAGGCCCTTTCCCTCCAGATTCAGATGATTTTACTAACTCACTCCCATTGGGATCATACGGCGGATGTAGCTGCACTAAAGTCGAAGCTTCAGGTGCCGCTATTTATTCACGAGGAGGATGCGGGAAATGTGCGCGAGCCGGGATCAGATGGGCTTCCCCTCTACTTTGCAATTGAGCCTGTAGAACCGTCGGGTTATTTGACCGATGGGCAAATAATTGCTCTGGGCGAGCTTGAGATTGAAGTGATTCATACGCCAGGACATACCCCTGGTGGGGTCTGTTTTTATCTGGAAAAGGAAGGGGTGTTGTTCTCAGGGGATACGTTATTTGAAGGGACGATTGGGAATTTGAGCTTTCCAACTGCGCGCAAATCTCTGATGTGGACATCGCTCAAACGCTTGGCTAAGCTTCCCGCTGAGACAATGGTTTACCCGGGGCACGGCGATCCAACGACGATTGGAAAAGAAGCGTGGATTGTCCATGCGGAGAGAAGATTTTCTTAAAATTAGGAGAGAACAAAGATGAATAGTTTACTAGTTGGTAAAACAGCTCCCCATTTCACTGCAAAGGCTGTGGTTAAGGGTGAGCTTGTTCCTGAATTTTCTCTGCGCGATTACATTGGTAAGTATGTCGTGTTCTTCTTCTATCCTCTTGATTTTACGTTTGTTTGCCCAACAGAGCTTCATGCCTTTCAGGAGAAATTAGCTGCATTTGAAGAGCGGGGAGCACAGGTCGTCGGATGCTCTGTGGATAGCTGGTTTTCCCATGCGGCGTGGTTAAACATGCCGAAATCTCAAGGGGGGATCGAGGGGGTGCAGTATCCGCTGGTCTCTGATTTAACAAAAGCAATTGCGCGCCAATACCATGTTTTAAAAGAAGATGAGGGGATCGCGTATCGTGGGCTGTTTCTGATTGATAAAGGGGGGATTGTGCGCCATCAACTGGTCAATGATTTACCGCTTGGTCGTTCGATTGATGAGGCGCTGCGTTTGCTCGATGCTCTGATCTTTTATGAGAAGCAAGGAGAAGTGTGTCCTGCTAATTGGCACTCAGGGGAAAAGGCGATGAAGCCGACTGCGGATGGGCTTGTTTCTTACTTTAATTGAGTGAGATAATCGTATAGATCTTTTTCTGTTGTAATGAGCAACGTTTTATGAGCGATGCAGATGGAATGTGTCGCTTCAATGATCTCGGGGTCTCCAACCCCGGGCATACAGATGGCGCTAAGCGCATTGAAGGTGTTTTTATCTTCTAGGAGTTTGAGCCCGCGCATGTAGTCT
>CAYWSY010000126.1:0-3399 GCA_964461105.1 uncultured bacterium | reverse complement strand
TGGCGCGATTCATCTCGGCCCTAAAGGACCGAGTTTTCTCGCGTCCGCTGATAAATCGCTTTCTTCGTATTGATAATATTGATTTTGCGGATTTAAAATAAGGTTTCTTGTTAAATTAGTAAGGCAGTCGCAATTGGTATTGAGCTCAATAAATGCTGCTAGAGACATGAGATCTTCTGAAAATTCTTCTCGTAAACCTAAAATGGCATAGGACCACATTCTTCCCCAAAGAGCTTTTCCAATGAGATCTTCATTAAGAGAAGGAGATTCTGAGGGGTTTAGAAGCACATAGCTAAAATCATCAATTGCTCTTTCATATTCTCTTAATTTCAGAAAAAGGGTTCCTCTTTCACAGTGTAAAATATTTGATGCTGACTGATCCAAGAAATTAGCATGTTTAATAGTATGGCTGATCGTTGCAATGAGTTCTATCAATTCACTTTCTGCAATGGAGTTTGTTGTTAAACAAATACGTTCGTTTTCAGATGAATGAGAAGTTACAGTCAAAAAACGGCGCAGATTCCGCATACTATTTGAGTGATGAATGAGTGCTTCATCTATTTTCCTCCTATTTTTCAGATGACATACCAGAAGAAGATATCTTGGAAGATATTTTTAGTGAATATAAAATTTAAATAGCTTTCAAAAAAATGTAGAGAGCGGATCCACATCGATGTGGATCCGCACATGTAGCTTTTGAGCATGCTGCTTTCGGAGCTGTTCGAGGGCAGCCACAAGCTGCCCCATCTTTTCTCCCTTAATTAGGAATTGAAAGCGGAATTGCCCTTTGATCTTGGCATGTCCTGACGTGACAGCTGGGAGCATTTCGTAGCTTGGTGGGAGTCGCGCAATCAGCTCAGCCCGGAACTGCTTCGCATACGATAAAGTGCCTTGTTCATTCTTTCCGCTGAATGCGACTTTGACAAGGTGACCGAATGGCGGGTAGCCAAACATTTCGCGAACGGCAATTTCTTGGGTGTAGAAGGCTTCATATTCTTGGGCAGCTGCTAGAGTGATGACGGGGTGCTCTGGCATTCTCGTCTGGATGATGACCTCTCCTTTCATAAAGCCGCGCCCTGATCTTCCGGAGACTTGTGTGATGAGTTGAAAGACGTGCTCTGAGGCTCTAAAGTCGGGGATTTGAAGGTGGCCATCTGTGTTAAGGACGCCGACTAAGGTGACTGATGGAAAATGAAGGCCTTTGGCGATCATTTGGGTGCCGATTAAGACGTCTGCTTTGCCTGCTTTAAATTGTTTAAAGAGCATTTCGTGGCTCCCTTTATGCCGTGTGGTGTCGGCGTCGAGTCGTAGGGTGCGCACCTCGGGGAAAATGGCATGCAGCGCGCGTTCGACCATTTCGGTGCCTGCGCCTTTGAATTTTAAGGTGGCTTCCGCTTTACATTTGGGACAGCTGCGGGGAGGGGGAGAGAGGCGGTAGTCGCAGAGATGGCACGAGAGGACATTGTCGTTTAAGTGGAATGTTAAACTGACGCTGCAGTGGGGGCATTCAATGACATGGCTGCATGATTGGCACATTTGTGAGGTGTGGTAGCCTCTGCGATTTAAAAAGAGGATCGTCTGTTCGCCACTCGTCACGCGTTGTTTGATCCCATTGAGCAGTGTTTCAGAAAAGAGGGTGAAGCTCTTTGCGCGCTCAAACTCCCGATTCATATCGATGATGTGGATGGTGGGGAGATGGGCTTGATCAGCTCTTGCTCTAAGAACGCTAAGTGCGTATTTCCCTTTTAGGGCATTGGTATAAGATTCGAAGCTGGGTGTTGCGCTTCCTAAAAGGACGGTGGCCTTGCAGTATTTTCCCCGCATGATGGCAACGTCTCTAGCATGATAGCAAGGGGCTTCATCGGTTTGTTTAAAGGAGGATTCTTGCTCTTCATCGACGATGATGAGGCCTAGATTGGGGACGGGGCTTAAAATGGCAGAGCGCGCGCCAATGACAATAGGTGCAACTCCCGATTGGATTTGATGCCATGTGTCATGCCGCTCTCCTTCAGAGAGGCGATGGTGGAGAAGGGCTATTTTTTCACAGAAGCGGGAGCGAAGTCTCTCGACTGTTTGGGAAGTGAGCGCGATTTCGGGAACAAGAAAGATGACCCCCTTACCCAAAGAGAGCGCATGCTGGATCGCCTGGAGATAGATTTCCGTCTTTCCACTTCCAGTGACACCGAAGATCAGCCGTGTTTCGAAGATCCCTTGGGTTAAGCTTGATTTGATCTGATCGATCGCCTCTTGTTGTTCAGCGTTGAGTGTTTTGGGCTTTGTCGGAAAATAGTCGAGGTGTTCAAGAGGGGATCTATCGACTTGCACTTTTTGACAGCTTAGGAGTTTCTTTTTAATGAGAGTGTCGATAGGAGAGCGGCGTTTTTGAGTGTGTTCTAATAGTTTTGAAAGAAGGATCCCTTTGGGGTGTTTGAGCAGCACATCAAGCACTTGAGCTTGGAGAGGGTGGGTGAGTCGCATGGGTTCACAGAGCGAGGCTAGCTCTTTTAAAGAGACAGAGGGTTGAATGAAGAGCTGCTCTTTATGTTTCATTGTGCCGCGAACAGAGGGTGGCATGATCGATTTGATCACTTTACGTACTGGACAGCAGTAATACGCTGCAATCCAATGAGCGAGTTGAAAGAGATCGGGGGAAATCAGCGGTTTGTCGGAGAGGAGTTCAGCAATGGCGTGGACCTTGGGAACATCGGGCGTTTGTTTGAGGGAAACAATCGTGCCCGGGCGCAATGTGGATTTCACGGGAACCTTGACGCGTGTTCCTGGTAGCGCTTGTTTTAGGAACTGCTCCGGAATCTGGTAGTCGAGGAACTGGTCGATTGCGGAATCGAGGAGAACGGAGGCAAAAACTAGTTTTTGAGGATCTGACATAACCTCTTCCACAACAGCATTTTTTGTTCAGGAGAGTGGGTGTAGTTTGCCACTGGAGCCAGCGTAATTAGGGGTGTTTGATCTAAAAATTCTTGCAATTGAGCGGGAAGCGCCGAGTAGTGGCTTTGTAAATGGGGATAGGCGTGCATGCTGTGAGTTGCAATGATCAAGCGGAAAGAATTTTTCTCTAAAAAGAGATCCCATTTTTTTTCTTGTTCTAAGCGTGTGGCTGTAATCACTTTTGCAGGCGCGAGCTGTGTGTGTATCGCTTTGCCTAAATTTTTGATAAATTCAACACTCTCTTGAGTCGTATCAAGCAGAAGGAGGATAACGTCGATACCGGGGATTTTTTCTTGCCAAGCGGATGCAACTCTTTGGGCGGTCTGATCATCGGGGATCTGATCAGTCAGTTTTAAATGGGGTGCGATTTTTTGTAATGCATTTCGGACATCTGGCGAAAAAGAGGGCGCAGGGGAAGAGAGTTGTGGCTTTGGAGTCTCAAGTTGAGTGGGC
>CAYWSY010000125.1:0-3417 GCA_964461105.1 uncultured bacterium | reverse complement strand
AAAAGTGAAGATGCTGAGGCAGAAATTTCTCTAACTTTGAAGTGGACGCAGTATACACTTCAGTTTCCAGGCATTGGCCAGATCTAATCTCCCAAAACAGGCATTTGTCACTTTTGGGAGATTTTCAAGCAAGTTCCTATTCTCCCAAAACGAGCCTATGCTGTTTTTGGGAGATTTGAGCGCTTACATGTTGATTTTAACAGCTCTTTTAAAACCGGGAATCTGTTATATATACCCCTTCCGGTTCAAAGCCACCCTAAGGGGTATAGTGCTTTCGGCTCAATGGTTACGACATAAGGGGGGCTTTCATGACACATCTTCAAAAATACATGAATCGAGTTCCCGAGGAGAAGAGGACGAGCGCAGCGATCGCCTATATGGCATCGCTCGATCATATCCGCTCCCAATTTCCCTTGATCGAAGAAAAAATTCTCCAAGAGCTCAAAGATCAGCGAAGCCATTTAAAACTGATCGCATCGGAGAATTTTTCATCGCTTGCAGTGCAACTTGCTATGGGGAATCTCTTAACGGATAAATATTCAGAAGGGTTTCCTTTTCATCGCTTTTATGCCGGCTGCGATAATGTCGATGTGATTGAAGAGGCTGCAGTCAATTTAGCAAAACAAATTTTTGGCTGCGATCATGCCTATGTTCAGCCCCATTCGGGAGCGGATGCGAACTTAGTTGCTTTTTGGGCGATTCTGCTCTCTCGTGTTCAAAATAAAGAGGTCGAGCGGCTGGGTAAAAAAAGCATTGATGAGCTTTCCCCTGAAGAGTATGAGCGGGTACGTCAATTGCTCGTCTCTCAAAAAATCATGGGGCTTTCTCTGAATTCTGGGGGGCACCTTACTCATGGGTACCGTCACAATATCTCCTCAAAAATGATGCAGGCAATATCGTATGATGTGAGCCGGGAAACGGGGATGATTGATTATGCTGCGCTGCAAGCTCAAGTAAAACAGGAGAGGCCTGCGATCTTGCTCGCTGGCTATTCTGCGTATCCTCGGCTGATTAACTTTGCGACCATGCGCGAAATTGCCGATAGTGTGGGAGCGACGTTTATGGTGGACATGGCCCATTTTGCAGGTCTTGTAGCGGGAAAAGTGATGCAAGGGGATTATGACCCGATCCCTCATGCCCATATCGTGACATCGACAACACATAAAACGCTTCGAGGCCCTCGGGGAGGGCTCGTTCTTTGCAAACAGGAGCTTCGCGAAGTGGTGGATAAGGGGTGTCCTGCTGTTCTTGGAGGTCCGCTTCCCCATGTTATGGCAGCCAAAGCGATCGCTTTTAAAGAGGCGCATACACCTGCATTTTGCCAGTATGCTCATCAAGTGGTTGCGAATGCTAAGGTGTTGGCTGAAGGGTTGCAATCCAAGGGGATTCGGTGCACTACAGGGGGAACAGATAATCATCTTCTCGTGTTTGATGTCGCATCCACATTTGGTTTGACGGGGCGCCAAGCGGAGCTTGCATTAAGAGAGGCTAGATTCACAGTCAACCGCAATAGTATTCCCTTTGATGTCAACGGCCCTTGGTACACTTCGGGGATTCGTGTTGGAACTCCGGCGTTGACAACGCTTGGCATGAAAGAGAGGGAAATGAAGGAGATTGCGGAAGTGATTTTTGATTTACTCAAGGCATGTAAGCCAGCAATCTCTGAAAAAAATAATGAGCCGAGCCGAGCGAAGGTTGAGATTGAGCCAAAGGTGCTTGAGGAGGCTCGCAAACGGGTCGAAGTGCTGCTCCACTCATTTCCTCTTTATCCCGAATTGGTTATTGATTAGTAGTCTGCAAACAAAGTTCTTGCAGGCTACTAGAGCAGCAATTGCAAAAAAAAGGGTCGGCGCACAATAATACAAATATGCGCACGTGATTTACTAACATAAGGTATTTTTATATGGAATTTAAAGGTCAAGAACCAGAATCGGCACCTAAAAAAATCGGAGTTCATTTACTCGAAGAGAAGATTGATGAAGCGATTTTAAAATCCCGCCGCATTTTCATGTGTGATGCCTTTGATAGCGATAGCGTCAAAGATGTGATCCGCAAGCTATGGTATTTGGAATTGACCGATGCCGGCAAGCCGATCCTATTTGTTATTAACTCTCCAGGTGGCTCTGTCGATGCGGGTTTTGCCGTTTGGGATCAAATCAAGATGATCACTTCTCCAGTGACAACGCTTGTGACGGGGCTTGCAGCTTCGATGGGCTCTGTGCTCAGTCTGTGTGCGGCAAAGGGGCGCAGGTTTGCAACCGAAAATGCCCGGATCATGATCCACCAGCCGTCTATTCATGGAGTGATCCGTGGACAGGCAACGGATCTGCAAATTCATGCAAAAGAAATTTTAAAGACACGCAAGCAGCTTGTGGATGTTTATGTTGCTGCAACAGGTAAAGATGCTGCAACGATCGACCGCGCGCTTGATCGAGATACGTGGATGAGTTCTGAAGAGGCTCTTGAATTTGGACTCTTAGATAAGATCGTCAAATCGTACAAAGAGATCTAAACAGCGTTCTCATGCAGCTTTCCTTTGTTAAGTACCATGGAGCGGGCAACGACTTTATCCTCATCGATAACCGCGAAGGGGTGTTTCCTACGCATTCTGTGGGGTTCATTGCTCAGCTGTGCCATCGCATGTACGGAATTGGGGCCGATGGCATTTTACTGCTAGAGCATTCGACTCGGGCTCCCTTTCGCATGAGGATTTTTAATGCAGACGGTAGCGAGGCTGCGATGTGCGGCAATGGTTTGCGTTGTTTTGTCGATTTTCTTCATAGATTGGGTTTGATTGAACATGAAGTTCAAGTCGAAACAGGAAAAGGGGTGCTCGCTTGCAGGTGGACTTTAGAACACATTGCAGTGAACCTAGGTGTTCCTACGTTACTTGCCGAGCAACTTTCCCTTTCAGTTGCAGGCAGGCAGCTTGAAGTGCACGTTGTGGATTCGGGCGTTCCTCACTGCATTTTATTTGTTCCCGATGTTCAAGCGGTTCCTTTAGAAATACTCGGCCCCCAGTTGCGTTATCATCCCCACTTTTCACAAGGTGGTGTCAATGTCAATGTGGCAAGTGTGCAGAAGGATGGAAGTCTTGCTGTGCGAACCTACGAGCAAGGTGTTGAAGGGGAAACCTTGGCCTGTGGAACAGGTGTTGCGGCAACAGCTTGGCTAAGTATAAAGATGCATGGGCTGGGTGAAGTTGTCTCCGTATTGACTCAAGGAGGGGCGGAGCTAGTTGTACATCGGCTTGCTTCTGGAGAGGTCGAGTTGATCGGACCTGTAGTGCGCGTCTTTGAAGGATTTATTTGACGATTGCTTCAAAAATTTTAACCAGTTATGATGATGACTAGTCAACTCAGACTAGTAGTCTTTAAACAAAGTTCTTGGTGCTAGTTTTCGCGTGAAAGTGCCCGC
>CAYWSY010000124.1:0-3872 GCA_964461105.1 uncultured bacterium | reverse complement strand
ACCCCGGGACTTTGACGCAAAAATAGCTGCAAGAACTTTGTTTACAGACTACTAGTTTAATTACGCTTGCTCTCAAATCGAGAATCAGGCGTAATCAAGGTTGGCATAAGGTGATAACGTACACGTCCCATATTAAGAGCAAAATGACTATTAAAAATTTGGTTACCCTACATGGTCGTTGAACATCAGCATGCGCTTTGGATCTATCCGGAAGTTAACCCTGAATGGCATAAAACCATTATCAAGGAATTTAACATTCATCCGGTTACTGCTCATATTTTAGCTGCACGCGGTTTTAACACTTTAGAAGATATCCACGAATATCTTTATGCCAAACTCCCTAACCTCTTTGATCCCAACTTGTTTCAAGATATGGATAAAGCAGTTAACCGAGTCATTGAAGCCTGGAGAGCAAAAGAGCACATCTTAATTTACGGGGATAATGATGTTGATGGAATAACAGCTGCGACACTGTTAACTGAATATCTCCAATTCATTGGCGCTAAGGTGTTTTTCTACATCCCTAACCGCAACTCATTGAAACAAAGTCTCATGATCGATGCACTTGAATATGCGATTGCCAATCAATGCAAATTGATCATCACCGTGGACTGCGGCATTACTGCCGCAAACGAGATTGAAGAGGCAGTGCGCCGCAATATAGACGTTATCGTAACTGATCACCATGAGCCCACAGCAAAATTACCCCACTGCATTGCAACACTTAATCCCAAACTCATTGATAGCACCTACCCCAACCGCAATCTAACTGGCGTTGGAGTCGCGTTTAAACTTGCCCATGCTCTCACTAATTACTTAACGACATCTGGAGCCATCAGCCCAATAAAAATTGATCTTAAACGCTATTTAGACCTTGTCGCTTTAGGGACCATTGCCGATATGGGGTCTCTCTTAGGAGAAAACCGAATTCTTGTCCGTTATGGGCTCCGACAACTGCGTAAAACAAAGCGGATCGGGCTCGCTAAACTTTTTACTGTTTGCGATTTAAAGTTAGGAGACATCACGCCTGTTGATATCGCTTCAAAAGTAGCTCCCCGGCTCAATAGCCTCGGACGCATTGCAGATCCCCGCAAAGGTGTTGAACTGCTGCTCATACGCGATCCTATCGCTGCTGAGAACTTAGCTAAAGAGCTCGATCTCAATAATATCGAACGTCAAAAAATTGAACGGCGAGACTCTGAAGATATTGAAAAATATATTCAGCAGAACCCTAACATTTTAAAACATCGGGCGATTGTCCTTGCCTCCAACAAATGGCATCCTGGCATCATTCCGATTATCACCGCGCGTATCGCAAAACAATACAACCGCCCAACTGTTGTCATCGCCATTGACCAAGGCCTCGGCAAAGGATCGATCCGCACAATTCCAGAATTCCCACTCCTTCCTCATTTACGCGATCACGCCGACTTACTCGAAAATTTTGGCGGCCATGACTTTGCTGCAGGTCTCACGATCCGTGAAGAAAATATCGAGACGTTCAAAAAACACTTTATTCAATCAGCTGATGATCTGTTACAAGAACAAGATGTGACCACAAAACTACATCTTGATGCTAAAATTAACTTCCGTGACCTTACGTTCGACTTCATGGAATCTTTTAGCTTGCTAGAACCTTTTGGAAATGAAAATCCACCGCCTGTTTTATATTGCGATGCCAAGCAAATCTGGCCACCTAAAGTTGTTGGGAAAACCCATTTGAAACTCTACCTTGAACAGAACGAACGGATGCTTGAAGGAATTGCATTTGGGATGTCTTCTAAAAAACCCAATTTAAGTAAAAAGAACATTAACCTTCATATTGCATTCACTCCACACATCAATAATTTTTTAAACAAGTCAAGCATCCAACTACAAGTCAAAGACTTTCAAATCATCAAAGAATAGTGGTCCATTTCAATAGTTCTTGGTATTATTGTCCGCAAAAACGGACGACCACTCATGCTTAAAGGATCAATCGAGACCATTGCTTTCGGCGGAAATGGGATTATGCGTCATGATGGGTATGTGATTTTCATCCCATTTACTGCGCCAGGAGATCAGGTGACTGCAAACCTCATCCATAAAAAAAAGCACCATGGAATCGGCAAACTCCAGACCATCGATTACCCAAGTCCACTGCGCACAACCCCATCCTGTCCCTTTTTTGGAACCTGTGGCGGATGCCAATTGCAACATATTACTTACACCGCGCAACTCGAAATTAAACGAACTTTTGTGCAAGATGCGCTTGAGCGTATCGCTAAAGTGTCAGTTATTGTTCCGCCTCTTTCTCCAGCAGAGAATCCCTGGAACTACCGACGCCACATCCGATTGAATATCAGAGGAAACTCTGCCGGATATATTGCCACAGATCAGCATACCTTAACCACTGTCGATCAATGCCCTATTTTTATTTCACATAAAGATAGTCCAATTCTAGAGCAAATCCAGTCATTTTTATCACAATTTGATCCAACCGATTTCGAAGAGGCCTCTCTAAAGGTTTTCAAACAGAACAATCACCAATTTCTGCTTGTCTTTACTTTTGGTAAAATCATCCCAAAACAAGCGGAGCACCTTGCTCAGATAGCCCTCAAGTCCTATCCTAATTGGGAAGGGGTGATTCTGCATTCCCCAACATGTACACACACATTTGGTAACACAGAATGCTCCGTTGACATCTTGGGACTTTCGATGTCCTTCTCTCCGTTTGGATTCATTCAAAACCACCCTGAACAAAGCCAAAAACTCTACACCTCCATTCTCGACGCAATCCCTCCAGAAGCAGGCAAGGTATTAGATCTGTTTTGTGGAATTGGTACGACTTCACTTCTCATGGCTCAACGCGGAGCTGAAGTCATTGGAATTGAATTGCATCAAGATACAGTTGAACTTGCTAAGCAAAATGCCCAGCAAAACGGAATCAATAACGTTACATTTATGTCTGGAAAAGCAGAAAAGATAACAAGGGGTCTGATTGAAAACTTCAAGCCAGACTGCGTATTATGCAATCCGCCGAGGATCGGGCTAGACCAAAGCCTGGTTCAAACATTAATCAATGCGCGTCCGAAATACCTTCTTTACGTATCATGTATGCCTGCAACACTAGCACGCGACATCCGTTTCTTCATAGATGCTGGCTATCAGCTTGAACGAGTCCAAGCCTTTGATATGTTTCCACAAACAACACATGTGGAAACCCTCATTAGCCTACGTCTTCATCAAAATTAGAAATTCTGCGGTTTAAATAACTGTCTTGATAACTTTTTAAATCATCGATGTGAACGACCCATGCTGCACCTTTGCGGCAAGCTTTTAAAAGTCCAATTCTTGTTGCATAGTAAATTTTTTGATACGGAACATTGAGCATTTTAGCTGCTTGTTGGATCGAATAAAACCCTTTCTTATTATCAAACAATAACTCGCCATTGAAAACAGATTTTGTGCGTGAGTACTTCATATTCCGATAGGCATCAAGATCATCAATGTCGATGATCCACCGAGTGGGATTCTTGTACGCCTTCAGTTTTTTTTGCTTGATTGCAACGTAGATCGCTTGGCGTGTCACATTGTTAATCTTTGCAGCTTCAGAAAGAGTGACAAATCTCTTTTCCTTACCCATATTTGACTCTGTAGCTGTTTGTTGATTCATAAAATTTTACTCCCTATTTTATTCCAAATAGAACATTGGAATATTAATTGTTGCAGCCATCGTATCATTTAGAGAATAAAAAAGCAATTGCAGGACAAATTAAAACAATTATTGTCTTATTTTAATTTTTACATATTCATTGTTAATGCTATGTAAATGCCAGAAAAGGAAAGATAAAACCACTTATACCCCTTCCGGTTCAAAGGCACCCTAAAGG
>CAYWSY010000123.1:0-3902 GCA_964461105.1 uncultured bacterium | reverse complement strand
AGTGAAGATGCTGAGGCAGAAATTTCTCTAACTTTGAAGTGGACGCAGTATATATCAATTCAATCGGAGCTTCAGGCGAAAGAGCTGCCATAGCAGACATAGGAATCAGTTTTGCGCTGCGAAATAACATTACTCTACAGGTAGCAAGACCGCGGTCTGCTCAACCAACTTTTCCCTTTGCTTCGAACCCTTGCAAAACCCTGATCATCTACTCCATGCTGATAGAGAACGGAAGAGAGTTCCTTTTCAGTTTGTGTGAGTTTGTGTCTTGCTTCCAAACGCTCTATCATGGAAATACGTTCTTCAAGCAGTTCTTGTTTTCTTATCTGTAAAGCGAAATAACTTTGAGCAAAAGCAATCGCTTCTTTGCGGGAATCCCCATTTTGAGCGATCAAATAACATGCATAACGGGATAGCATGATATCTTGAATTTCACGCTTTGTACCAGAACCCAAGTTAACCATTTTCCCGACCTCACGAAAATGGTTGTTTATAAGCAGCTTAGAGTTAATACACGCAATTTTTGCTTTCTCAACCACATTCAAAAAATTGTCCCAGTGACTATACCCCTTCCGGTTCAAAGGCACCCTAAATTAGAATCAAAAAAATAACAGGATAATAGGATGGTAGGATAGAAAAAGCATGGGTAATTTTCCTTATCCTGCCATCCTATTATCCTGTTATTTTTTTCTTTATTCAACTTTGCAGGTATTCGGGCTGCCTTTGAACCGGAAGGGGTATAGATGCTGGCTTCTTAAATTTGACGAATAAATGGAATCGGAGGAATGGGTGGACCTGGGTCATTAAACACAAAACCATCAGCGGTAAAAAGAATCTCAGCCCCACCGATTTTGCCTACAGACACATACCGATTTGGATTCGATGCGTCTTGAGCAAAATAGAAACTAAAATTCTCATCCGCACCCACAGGAGACATCTTCAAGACCCAATTTCCATGATGCTCAATAACCTCTAATGCATGGGTTGTGTTGAGACTCGACGAGAAGTAATGACCGACATGTGTTTGCATCGCTTGCTTATCATATGTCAATTCAATCGGAGCTGCAGGCGAAGGAGCTGCTATAGCAGACACAGGAATCAGTTTATGTCCCAAATAGAGATTGGCAATCTCTTTTGCCCACATATCCGCTTGATGGCCATCGCGATTACTTGCTATAAAAACAGAAAATTGTGGAATCCCTGCGTCAGATTCCACACGAAGATACATGGTTTGAAATCCCTCGATCCCTCCCGGATGATGAATCAAACGATACGATCCTACATGTTCAACATGTAGTCCCCGTGCATAGATTGCGCCTTTGAAAGGCTCCTCAATCAGTAAAGACCACATAGGCAAAGAAGCACATTTAGCATCCCAGAGGACCATATCTAAAGGCGTACCAATCACTCCACAAGCCCCCCAAGTCATATTTCTTGTCGTTATCTCAGTTCCATCAGGTGCATATCCAGGAAGGGATTGCGCTGTAATAGGCAGATCCGGATCAATAAAGTCGGTGTGTTCCATCCCAAGAGGACCAAAGAGATGTTCATGAGCATAAGTTCTCAAATCCTGCCCTGAAACAGCTTGCACCAAGTCACTTAAAAGATAGTAATTCGAGTTGCAATAGTGAAACCTCATCCCTGGTTGAAACCCAAGCTCAATTGCTGGAGCATTATAAATCGGGGACATTTTATCACTTTGAGAGAGGTTTTGATCTTCACATCCCCTTAAAAAAGCTAGATTGACGCAATCTGGTAGCCCACTGCACATGTGCATCAGATCATCAACCGTGACAACAGCAGGTTTTCCCTGATAGGTAAATGGGGGTAACCGCGGCAAATAGGTATGAATATCTCGCTGCAAGTCAATGTGACCTTGAGACTGCAACTCCAAAACAGCTGCAGCCGTGAATTGTTTTGAAACAGAGCCAAAATGTTGTGGTGCATCCATTGGAACACCAGTTGTGTAAGAAAAAAGGGTTTGCCCTTCTTTCATGATTACAAGACGACAACCTCCAGAAGACCCATGAGGGAAACGTTCGTTTATATAGTGTTCAATTTGAGATCGTTTTTCTACTTCTATGGGGCAAATCGAAGAGGAAGGTTTTGGGACACGTGATGAATAAGGATCAACTGCCATATTAGACCTCTTGTGTATACACCCCTTCCAGTTCAAAGGCTCCTTAAAGGACTGAATTGAAAGCTCCCGGATTTGAATCAGTCCCTTAGGGCGCCTTTGAACCTGAAGGGGCATATGTGTCACCGTAACAAAATGGTCTCATTTAGGGTATGATTTTTTCTTCCTTAAAAAAGTTTACAGCTGATATATTTTAAAAATTCTTGCTGCTTAACATGGAGATGCATCATGCGTTCACTAGTTCTCTCTCTTTTAGCCTTGTGTTCACCTCTTTTAGGAAACGAAGTGACTCCAGCTTTTCTTCACGATTTATTCCAAGACTATTACCCTCAAGACCCCCTGTTGCAAAAGCATGTCGATAAATTCCCTTTTGAAAATTATTCAATTTATCGCGTAGAAGGACGTGACATTTATTATGTTGATCAAGTTCCAGATCATATTAAAGACTTTGTCCGCAGAGGGATTCTCTGGGAGCTAGACGTCTGGATTCAATTATCACGCTATACACGTCCAGGAACTATTGCCATCGATATCGGTAGCCATATTGGAATGCATGCCTTGCACATGTCTCGTTTCGTTGGAAGTCAAGGAGCTGTGTATGCATTCGAGCCTCAAATCAAGCTATTTTCCGAGCTGTTGATCAATATGAATCTTAACAGTGTTACAAATATTCACTGTTTTCGAAAAGCACTTGGGGGCAGTCATGGCTTTGTAGAGATGAATCCCTATTGCCCGACAAATGAGGGAGGAGTAGGCATCGGATCTGGTGGTGATCCCGTTGAACAAATCACCCTAGACAGCCTTAACCTCAATAACATTTCCTTTATGAAAATTGACGTGGAAGGAAATGAAGAAGAAGTCATTGCAGGGGCACGAGAGACCATTCTTCGTAACAAACCAGTCATGGTTGTTGAAATCATGGGTGGCATTTTCTATGAAACAGCAACTCCAGCGCAAAAAGAAGAGATTCATCGAAGAGCGGAAAAAATTAAAGAATTAGGCTACACGGTAACCCCTATGGGGTTGCACAACTATTTGTGCATGCCCATCCCGTAAACATCTCAGAATCTATTTAATCTGAGCACAACTGATGCAAGGAACTCAATGAAATATTATATTGCGACATCTCTCTCAAGAGTAGCAGCTCATCATATGGTCAGGGATACTCTAAAAATATGCGGCCATGAAATCGTTTATGACTGGACTTTGCATGGAAGTGTAAAGTCTGTTAGTAAAGAGCGGCTACGAGAAGTGGCAACGCTTGAACTTAATGGCGTTTCAGAAGCTGATTTTGTGGTCATTCTGCTCCCTGGAGGAAATGGAACACATCTTGAGCTGGGATTTGCAATTGCAAAAGAGAAAAAAGTCTTTCTTCATAGCGAAGATCCCTTATTATTTGAACTCGGACCTCAAACAAATGCATTCTACCATCATCCAGACGTGACCCTTTTGAACTGCCCTCTTGCAGATGTTGCTGCAACAGTGCATTCCTTACTCGCAGAAACAGCTCATGCTGGGGCGACCTAAATTTTCAATGATACTTTCGCGAATTTGGTTCCAAGTCATTCGAATTAGCTTTTATAACCGTGGAAACCAATGAAGAGATTCTTTGCTAAGATAACTGTTTTGTTCATAAGCATGACTACGGTTTTTGCAGACGATCAAGAAGCCTCTCATCTTTCGGGAAAATTGGTGAAAAAATACTACTCGGCTCCACGTATTGTCAAAAACCCCGCTTTTGGCTGGTATTTAGAACTTAGTCAAC
>CAYWSY010000122.1:0-3932 GCA_964461105.1 uncultured bacterium | reverse complement strand
GTCCATGGACACAGCGGCTTTTACGATCGTCCAACCCCGGGCCTTTGGCGCAGCCAAATTCAAACTTTCGAGTCCACTTGGGTATACTGCAGAGTACACCATAACTTTTAGGGAGATCTCACTTATGAACCAAACATTTAAGAAGCTGTGGCCTGTTGCCGCATCACTCGCATTGTTTACAAGTATCGCTCACGCTGATGCTGATAGCTCACAACTCCGCAACTTAGATAACCGTGTTTCTGCTCTCGAGCAAAGAAAAGGCGCAAGCGGAATGATCAATCCTCCAGGCAGACCTCAAGTAAAAGATGGCGCTGACCTCTTTGTGACAGCTGATTTCATTTATTGGAATGCCCACGAAAACGGCTTGCCACTTGCTGTACGTAACAAAGGCAACACAACAACACTCTCCAAGTCAAAAGTCGTTCATCTCGACTCTGAATGGGATCCAGGCTTCCGTGTTGGCCTCGGCTACAATCTTCCTCATGACGGTTGGGATGCAAGCTTAACGTACCTCCACTTCTTTACTGATGCTGACCGCAGAACTAAAGCTGAAGGTCAACGCGCTGATTTTGGCTCTCAAGGATTCGGACTTATCGGCTCCCATAACAAAACAAAAAGCAAATGGCATCTTCACCTAAGTCAACTCGACCTCAACATGGGAAGAGAATTTTTCGTTAGCAAGTGGGTCACATTGCGTCCTAACTTCGGCCTTCGCACTGCTTGGGTCAAGCAATCCTTAAAAAACGATTTTGATGGATTTGGACAAATCACCACACAAACAGCAGACGTAAATGGAAAATGTAAATTCTGGGGCATCGGTCCTGTTGCTGGAATCGATTCTCAATGGGGCTTAGGAAGTGGTTGGAGCGTTGTCGGAAACGCAGCATTCTCCATTCTCTATGGATTTTTCCATACCCACTTAGATGAAGACACAGTTTCAGTCAATAACTTTGCCAATGTTAATGACAGTTACCGTTCCTCTCAAATTGTATGCGACCTCGTCCTCGGATTACGCTGGGATCACATGTTCGATCGCGATCGCTTCCACTTCAGCATCCAAGGCGGATGGGAAAACCATGTTTACCTCGGACAAAACCAATTTATCCGTAACTATGCAAATACAACGGATAACAACCTTGGCGGCGTTTTTGGTAACCAAGGAGATCTGACTCTTCAAGGTTGGACACTCTCAGCACGTTTTGATTTCTAAAAGACATCTTGTTACAAAAGCCTGAGCATCTTGTGCTCAGGCTTTTTTTTCTTTCCATCATTTCCCTAAATCCCGTAATATAATTCTTTTTCTTCATAGGGAACTTTATGAATCCTCTACTCTTGTTATTTTTCATTTCATCCCTCCTCTCTCTTCCTCTATCTGCACAAGACAATGCAGCCAAGATGCGCGACTTCAATCACCGTCTCACAGCATTAGAAGAGCAATCCAAAAAACAAAAAGTCTACGACTCATCAGCACGCCCCCAAGTTGCAGATGCATACAATGTCTATCTAACGGGAGATTTTCTATGGTGGAAAGCGCAAGAAAATGGATTAGACTACGTCATCTTGACAGATGATCCCACTCAAACCGATACCCCAGAAACCCAAACAATCAAACATCCTCAATTCGCATACGACATGGGATTTCGAGTCGGACTTGGATACAACATCCCTCATGATTCCTGGGATCTCTTCGTTGAATGGACCCGGTTTCATACGTTAGTCTCAAGCCACACTTTTACCAAAACTTCCTGGTACGGCTTGTTCACACCATGGTCCTCATTTGAAGACGTCTCTGAGACCGCATTTGCACACGGCCAATCCCATTGGAAACTCGATGTAGACATCATTGACGGAGAAGTTGGAAGAGCATATTACGTTGGAAAATGGCTCTCCCTCCGACCTTCGCTTGGCCTGCGCACCGTTTGGATCAAACAACATGACTCTATGCGCAATGACACCTTTTTGGGTGATATCATTTGGAAAGACACCATCCATCTTGTCAATGACTATAGCGGAATTGGTCCAAAAGCCTCTCTTGAAACGACATGGGATCTGATTTGGGGCTTTAATCTCTATGGATCAGGAACTCTCTCGCTACTCTATGGAGAATTTGAAATCAGACGGCACGAAGATGTCGATTATTACTCGGGCTCTCTACTCCCTTCACAAAAGCGCAATTCTCATGATGACTTTCATTTAGTAAGAGCAATGGCCGATCTTCAAATTGGCCTCGGTTGGGACATCACCTTCATGCACGATAAATTCCACTTCGGCATTAGAGCATGCTGGGAACAAATGATCTTCTTTGGGCAAAACCAACTCAATCGCCTTGGAAACCCCAATTTTCAGGGAAGCACCATCTCTAATCTCGGCGATCTGAGCTTCCAAGGCGGCACTCTCACCGCCCGCATCGACTTCTAACTTAAGGAGCTCACTATGAAATACCTCAAGCTCCTGTTCCTTCTTACCTTAAGCTCACTGTGTGCAGATGAGCTTACGATGCAGTCTCTTGAGACCAGGCTCGCAGCCTTAAACACACCTCCCACAGCCTTAAAAAAGTATAACCCTCCTGCACAACAAGCTACCGGCGTATATTTTTCTGGGGACGCGCTTTACTGGCAAGCGCGCGAAAACGGCACTGCCTATGCCATGAAACATAAATTAGGGACCCATGGGATCCTCTCCCAAACAAACAGCTATAAAAACCTCAACTTCGCTTGGGAATTTGGTTATCGCATCGCGGCTGGATATGTCTTCCCAAGTGAAAAATGGTCCCTCTATTCCCAATGGACCCACTATCACACAAAAGCGCGCGACTTAGGCCACGGCTTCCCTGAAGAAGAGCATTTTATTCCTATTTGGGCCAATCCTGATTTTTCCACGAATCAAATCCTTCCCATCCGCGCAGAAGCCAGGTGGCACCTTGCTCTCAATCAAGTCGATCTTTCCTTTTCACGCTCTTACCATGTCAGCAAATACCTCGTCATCGTCCCAGAACTCGGCCCCAGTGGCCTTTGGCTTGATCAACACTACCGACTAAAATACGAAAGGCCGCATGAGCTCCCAGGAAAAAGTCACATCCATTTAACTGATGAATTTAAAGGGATTGGTGCGCGCGTAAGCCTAGAGACCAGATTTAGTTTCCGTTGGGGATGGAACATTTTCAATAAAACCTCCTTTGCCCTCTACTATGGGGAATATGATCTACACCGCAGAGAGCAATACAACCCCATAACCATTCCTACACCGCCCCCCACACTTTCACTTAAAACAAATAAACACTTTCATAGTACAGCTCCCGTTCTTCAGATGGCACTTGGGATCGGATATAACCATGCGTTTAATGACGACAAATTCGCAGTCAGCTTTAAACTCTGTTATGAATATGCTCTTTACTTCTCTCAAAACCAATTTCTTCGCTTCGTTAAAAATCCCCCAGCCAGCTACCTTCCGGCGCAAGGGGATCTCTCGCTCAGCGGCGGAACAATTTCTGCTGGGATGGTTTTTTAACATTTAAAACAATTAACGCAACAAAAAACTTTAAAATTAATTTTCTATTTACTTCGATTTGCAATTATTGTAATCTAACTCGGCAATGCATTTCATCTTGCAATTGCACGCTCTAAAATGCAGATCACACATTTAATCATGAGCTATATAATGAAAATCTCATTCAAGAAAATAACCTCGCTTCTCATCCTTGCCATTACAATCGTATCCACTGCATGTGCAGGAGATTATCAAATTGAGCCTCAATCCATAGTCGTTGAAAAAGCCCTTCAATTGGAACAAAAAGGGATTCTCAAGCAAAAAGACAACGGGTACCTCTACGTCGAAGTTTCAAAAGAATTCATCTCAGAAATCCTTCCCTTAATCGATGTCACAGGCAGAATCGTCCCTCCCCGCCACTATTCGAGCAAAAAAGGGATCGGCGC
>CAYWSY010000121.1:0-3979 GCA_964461105.1 uncultured bacterium | reverse complement strand
TTGGCTCTGTGGCATTTATTAGTTATATCGTTGAACCAAGCACACGTACGATGAAAGTTCGCTTTGATTTTGATAATCCAAACGAGCAATTAAAACCAGGCATGTATGCCACCGTTGAGATTCAAATCAAAATGGGCAAAGAGTTAGCCGTTCCAGAATCTGCTGTCATCGATACGGGACAGAGGAAAATTGTCTTCGTGTCAACTGGTAAAGGACGTTTTGAACCTAGAGAAGTCCAATTGGGGTTCAAGGCAGGTTCCTATTATCAGGTTACTAGCGGCTTGGTGACTGATGAAGAAGTTGTAACCAGCGCTCAATTTCTCATTGATTCAGAAAGTCGGCTGAAGGCAGCAGGTGGTGGCATGCAGGGCATGGAAATGGGGCAAAAGAAGAAGAAATGATCAGTAAACTCATTGAGATTTGTGGAAAAAACCGCCTCATCGTCTTTATTGTGACGGGTCTTGTTTTACTCTGGTCCGTTTGGACGATTAACAAAACACCGATTGACGCTTTACCTGATCTTTCCGATACCCAGGTCATTATTTTTACTGAGTGGATGGGGCGCAGTCCTAATTTAGTTGAAGATCAGATTACTTATCCCCTTGTAACTACTTTTCTCGGCGCTCCAAAGGTAAAATTGGTCCGGGGCTTTACCATGTTTGGTATGTCCTTCGTATCAGTGATTTTTCAGGATGGAACTGATCTATATTGGGCGCGGAGCCGTGCTTTAGAGTACTTATCAAAACTGCAAGGAAAGCTACCTGAAGGGGTAACTCCACAGCTTGGACCGGATGCAACAGGAGTTGGCTGGATTTTTGAATATGCGCTCATTGATGAATCGGGGAAATACACCCTCCAAGACATGCGCACTTTTCAGGATTGGTATTTGCGCTACTGGCTTACTTCCGTGCCCGGAGTTGCTGAAGTTGCAAGTGTTGGAGGGTATCAAAAAGAGTATCAGATAGAAATCGATCCCACCAAACTCCAAGCCTATGATCTTTCGATTTCCGATATCAAGGAGGCCGTTCGTAGGTCCAACGGGGACGTGGGAGGTCGCGTCATTGAACTTGCAGAGCACGAATATGCCGTTCGAGGGCGAGGTTATATCACTGATAAAGGCATGATCGAGCAAATTGTTGTCGGCACTGATCAGAAAGGAACACCTGTACTGATTAGAGACATAGGACGTGTGCAAATTGGTGGAAATATTCGCCGCGGATTTGTGGAACTTAATGGGGAAGGAGAGGTCGTCGGTGGGATTGTCGTAATGCGTGTTGGCGAAGATACAGCAAAAGTCATTGATCGGGTTAAAGAGAAAATCAAAGAAATGGAGCCATCTTTCCCTCCTGGAATAAAAGTAGTCACAACTTACGACCGTTCGACCCTCATTAGACACTCCATAGATACTTTAACAGAGGCTTTGGTTGAGGAGATCATTATTGTTTCTCTAATTATTTTAATCTTTCTATTCCATTTTCGATCCACTCTTGTTTCTATTATCACTCTACCTATTGCTGTGATGTTCTCTTTTATTCCGATGTATTACATGGGAATCAATGCCAATATCATGTCCCTTGCAGGCATTATCATCGCCATTGGAGATATTGTCGATTCTGCTGTGATCATGACTGAAAATGCGCATAAAAAACTAGAACAGGAAGGAGAAAAGCGACCTCGCGTTGATGTAGTGATCGAAGCAGCTAGAGAGATCGGCCCAAGCATTTTTGCTTCCCTCTTTGTGATTGTCATTGGGTTTCTTCCTGTTTTTGTTCTTCAAGAACAAGAGGGTCGTCTTTTCTCTCCTTTGGCTTACACAAAAACATTTTCTGTAGTTTTTGGAGCCCTTCTTGGGGTCACTTTAGTCCCAGCGCTGATGGTGACATTTATTCGGGGTAAAATAAAACCTGAAATGAAAAATCCAGTTACGAGGTTCTGCATTGCTGCTTATAAACCTGTCTTAAGTTTTTGCGTGCGTTTTCGGTATATTGTAGTAGGAGCGTGTCTTGTTCTCATTCTCGCTACCATTCCCATCTACATGAAGTTAGGTTCCGAGTTTATGCCACCCTTAGATGAAGAAACTATCCTCTTCATGCCGATTACAACACCTGGGATCTCCATTGAGGCTGCCAAACAATTGGTGCAGACTCAAGATAAAATTTTGAAAAGTTTTCCCGAAGTTCAATCTGTTTTCGGGAAAGCTGGTCGTTCAGAAACTCCCACTGATCCCGCCCCCCTTTCAATGATTGAAACCGTCATTACTCTAAAACCGAAGTCGGAATGGCGTGCAGGCATGACTAAGGATAAATTGGTCGAAGAAATGAACCAGTCCCTTCAATTCGCAGGGGTTCAAAATGCCTTTACCATGCCGATTAAAGCTCGTATTGACATGCTGACCACTGGGATCCGTACTCCAATTGGGATAAAGATTTTCGGAAAAGATCTTGTAGAGATCGCTTTTCTTGGAGAAGAACTTGAAAAGATTCTCAAAATGGTTCCAGGAACGCGCAGTGTTTATGCTGAGCGAGAAATGGGCGGGTTCTTTATCGATTTTACTCCTGATCGAGCAGCGATTGCCCGTTATGGATTAAGGGTCATGGATGTGCAGGAAATCGTAGAAACGGCAATTGGAGGACTTGATGTGGCTACGACCATTGAAGGCCGTGAGAGATACAAAATCAACGTGCGGTACCCTCGAGAACTGCGCGATGATATTGATAAACTTAAGAAGATCCTGGTTCCCATCATGAAATCAGAAGGCGCACCTGGACGTGTAGAACATGTTCCTCTCGGCCAGCTAGGTAAAATTGAAGCAGTCATGGGTCCTCCGATGATTAAGGATGAGATGGGATCCCTGACAGGATGGGTTTATGTGGACATAGAAGGAAGGGATATTGGCGGTTATGTGAAGGATGCAAAAAAAGCCGTGGCCGAGAGCTTGAAATTACCTACAGGGTATTACCTCAAATGGACAGGTCAGTATGAGTTTCTTGAGAGAATTCGAGCATTAATGAAAGTTGTTATTCCTCTCACTCTAATAATCATTGCTATCATTCTTTATCTGAATTTCAGAGGAATTGCTCAAACTCTGATTGTGATGCTATCCGTCCCTTTTGCCGCCATTGGAGCCATCTTACTCCTATTCTCTGTTAATTATAATACCTCAGTTGCGGTTTGGGTTGGCATGATAGCATTGTTAGGAACAGCTGCGGAAACAACAGCTATTATGGTCACTTATCTTGATGAAGGATTTAAAAAATGGTCAGAAGAAGGGCGGATCACTTCTCAAGAAGATCTGTATTCCATGACAGTTGAACATGGAGCGTCGAGAGTAAGACCTTTAATTATGGCCGTGGCCCTTAATATTTTTGGATTGCTTCCTATCATATGGAGCGGAGGGGTCGGATCAGATATTGCTAAACGCGTTGCAGCGCCTTTGTGGGGAGGACTGATTTCACTGACCCTTCTTACTTTATTAGTAGTTCCTGCAATTTATGTCATTTGGAGAAGTATTCAATTTCGACACACTAAATCTGTGTTTAAACAAGGTTAATATTTGGAGGAGAAGAAAATGAGAGCTCAAAAACTGGTAGCAATTGTCGTTATGACAGTAGCAGGCTTTTTTACATCAGTAAGCGCTTTAGATTCTCAAGCTGCTGAGAGCCAACTTATTTCCAAAGGTGGTCCGGTACAACCATATCATAGTAAGGCAATGAGGGAAAAATGCCATGGGTTGTCAAAAGATATGTATGAGTTTGGGGCTCAATTAAACGAATCTAATCAAAAAATGTTCTGCGCTAAATTTACTGATGAACAACGAAAGAAAGCAATGCAAATAGCGAGTGAAAAAGGATGGACTGGCAGCCCAAAAATGACGCCAGATCAAGCAGTCGAAAAAGTTGCAAAGGAAGTAAATAGCAATACTGAGATAAAGCAACACCTTTTCTGTAAATTCGATTTTCTTCCTCTTTTCACCCTCGCG
>CAYWSY010000120.1:0-4216 GCA_964461105.1 uncultured bacterium | reverse complement strand
GCGGGAGCTTTCAATTCAGTCCTTTAGGGTGCCTTTGAACCGGAAGGGGTATATTCCAATGATTTGACTCGTACATTGCTTAATGTTCGCAATCAACTCGGAACAAAATGCCGAAGAGCTCGCGTGCTGACATACTAAAATTTGAAGATTTTGAACAATAGGTTCAATTTGCCGCGCTGCGCTCACATCGGCATCATAGAGGGGATGGCGCCCCTCATATTGTTCATAGACGGTAAAAAAAGGATGCGAACCAACTTTACCTGCCATGAAAATGCCTCACATTTCATTTAAATGCTAAAGGGTCAATCTGTGCTTGTTCGCGCTGTTCCTTTAACACGCGCGCTAAATGTGAAATCTCCGGACCGCCAGCGCCTTTACGAATCACTTTGCCTGTTGAATCGAAAACTGCAAGGGTCGGTACTGCGCGAACTTGAAAATGGTCAAAGAGTTGAGGGACTTTATCGGCATTGATCTTGAGAAATTTAATTCGATCATTAAACTCTTTGGCCCAGGTATCATAAGTGGGACTAAACATCCGGCATGGGCCGCATCGAGTGGAATAAAAATCAACGAATACGGGGCCTGTTGCAGAGGCAATCTCTTGAAAAAATTGCTCCTTTGAGGTGATGTCGATAACCGTCGGTGCAATCGGGGCTAGGGCCGTTTTAACCACAGGGGGAATCGCTGCAAGATGCTTTTGAGCTTGAAGGGCGGCTTTTGCACCGTCTGCCGAAGCTGTAACTGCTTGTTTAAATTCAGGATCCGCAATGTCGCCAATCGCATACACGCCTGGAACTGAGGTCTCTTGATGCTGTTTGAGCACGATATACCCTGCAGAATCAAGCTCAAGTTGATTGCGGAAAAGATCTGTATTAGGCTTGGAGCCAATTGCTAAGAACAGGGCGTCGACCGGAAGCAGTTGTGTCGACTGTGTCTGAGCATGCTCAAGGACAAGATGGGTGACTTTTTCTTCATCCCCTTTAATTTCCTTAACGATGTGCTCATAAATCACTTGAACGTTTGGCCTGGAAAGAATCTGTTGCATTCTTTCCTTTTCAATAGAGCGAAATTGACCTTTGCGGACGATGATGATCACTTTACGCGCTAGATTAGAGAGATACTGCGCTTCTGTAAGCGCGCTATCGCCGCCGCCTACAATGGCGACTACTTTATCTTTGTAAAACGCTCCATCACACACTGCGCACGAATAGACACCTCTTGTCCAGTATTCAAGCTCTCCAGGAGCTCCTAAAAATTTAGGCGTCGCTCCAAGGCCAATGATAATGCTTTGAGCTGCAATAGTTTGAGTGATCTTCCCGTCAGAAAATGGCTCTTGTGTCGTGATTAGAAAAGGACGTTTTGAAAGATCCACTTTAACAATGATTTCTGGCCGGATAATGGCCCCATTCGCCTCTGCTTGATGGCGCATCTTTTCAGCGAGATCGATCCCTGAGATCTCTTCTTCTCCAGGCCAATTCTGAACGCTATGGGACATTGTAATTGCCCCTCCAATCATCGGTCCTGAGATCACAAGGGGGTGAAGGCCTCCCCTAGCTAAGTATGTTGCTGAGGTTAATGAAGCGACCCCTCCTCCAAGAATGACGACGGGATATTCTTGATCAATTGCGGCATGCAGCGAAAGAGAGCTGAGCACAGCGAGAATAAAAAGGATTTTTTTCACAAGAAACCTCCAAAGCAGACTTTGCATTGAGATTATATGGCTCATAGGGTAAAAAGGTCACTGGAATTTTTTATTTTAGATCAACCATATGCTCCCTATATTCCCAGAGAACCAGGCCCCATCACTTGACGAGATCTTAGAAATTGCCGGTGAGACGGACAACGTCCCAATGGAACCGGAAGGGGGAATTCCCCGTCAATGGGTGCCGGGATGGATCCGCTGGCCCCTTCGGGTGATCTTTCTTCCGCTGATCCTGCTCGATTTAAGCATGCAACGGGTAGCAAGGATGTTAATCCGCCCTCCATTCAAACAAGTTGGACACTGTCTTAAACGGGGCAATTGCTGCCACTATATCCTTGTCCCAGAGCCCAAAGGGCTTTTGGGAAGGTTGTTTTGGGTCTGGAATACGCAAATTTTAGGGTTTTATCCACGCAACAGACAAACCTATGAAAGCGATGGAAAAAAAGTCAGGGTAATGGGATGCCGCTACCTGCGCTCTGATGGCAGATGCGGACACTATCGACTGCGACCAACAGCTTGCAGAAAATGGCCTCTCATTGCAATTTTTGGGTACCCTCGCATATTGAAAGGATGTGGGTTTCGCGCGGTGCTTCGAAAATAATCTTTAAAAAAGAGTTTAGCATGGAACTCCCTCATTTACACTATAGCCGCCTTAAAAGTGGTTAGAATGGCGACGAAAACGGAAAAATTGCATACTCTGCTCTTCTATTAATTACTTGATCGATTTTATTATTTTCCTTCCGATTAATGTTTATAAAATGAAGATGCCCAATCTACTCACAATTCTTGAACTGATTATGATTGGAGTGTGCGCGTTCTACGGATCCTCTCTTTTGGGGGACTGTTTCAACAGGATGGAGCCTCGTAGGAATCTTGCTCACATGCTTTTCAGGTATCTACCTGTTAATGGCCCATAAACCCAAAGAAGAATAGGGAAGTTTTCAAGACACTCTGCCATTCAATGGATTTCTGAAGCGGTCAGCTCTTTTACAGCGACCATCTCATTAACAATTGTTAAGATCCGCTCATGAAATTGATTTGCAGGTAAAATCTCAAAAGACTTTTCATAACTGTTACGAATTGGCTCTTCATTTAAAAAAGAGGTAAGCAGCTGTTTGACTTGTCGAAGATCCTTAACTTTTGTACCGATCCCATGACGTACAACCATATCGGTATTAGCCCTTTCCCAAAACAGAGAGATATCTGTGTTATCGATTAAGACTGGAATTTGCTTTGAAATCGCTTCATTGATGGTTCCTGGCCCTGGCTTGGTAATGATGAGGTCGGCCATTGTCATGATATCTGCCACTCGGTCAGTAAAACCGAGAACAGTCATTGTATTGCCTTCATGAATGGAGAGTTTTTGCAAATCTTTTTTAAGCTTTTCATTGCGTCCGCATACGACAATGAGATGCGTGTTGAGATCCAAACCACCTACTTTACGCGCATAATCAAATGCTGTATTTCCTCCAGCTCCTCCCATCATAATAAGAATGACTGGCTTTGCAGATGGGATGCGAAACTCTTCTCTTAAACGTGATTCATCTTTTTGAGAGATGAATTCTGGACGCAAAGGCAACCCAATGGTTTCAATCGAACTATCAGGAATCTGCTTTTTTCTCAAAAGTTCTCTCGTAGTGGGCAAATCGCTTCCAATAGTCACCCGAAAATTGGGATGCTTCAATTTATCAAGGCCATGGACCCAATTACTCAAATCGTTATCCGTGGTGATCAGCAAGTAAGGGATCTCTTTTTTTCGAGCAGCCTCAGAAGCTGGATAATTAACAAAAGGGATCAATGAAATCACCAAGTCAGGCTGATACACGTCAATGCTCGTTTTAATTAACTTCTCTAACTTCGCGTGGCGCGAACGAAACACATTAGGAACAACATGACGCGAAAGAAAATTTACAGAACGGGTCCACCCTTTTTTAAGGAGCGCATTATAAAAAATATGTTCCGCATTTGGAATTCCCAATATCCTGAGCTGATCGATCGGATAGATTACCTTGAGTAGATACTGATCGCCGATCAATTTTTCCAGTGTATTTGCAGCTGCAACGTGCCCTCCCCCTCCATGGCTGCAAAGCACAAGAATGGTTTTCTTCTGGGTCGATTGAATCGATTCCTGAGAATTTGATTGAAGGGGCTGCACTGTAAATAACAAGGCACAAAGAGAAATAATGAGTGTTCTAAACAAGCGCAACCCCCGCCATACAGTGTGTTTAAATCCAAAATTTGTAGCATAGTCATTAGCCATAATCACGACAAGCAGTTTTCATCTCCGGTTCAAAGCAGGATACCTGCAAAGTCCTCCGAAGCATGAGACAAAAAATGATTGGAACGATATAATGATTAAACGATAGGAATTTTTTTCATCGTTATATCATTATATCATTTTTATCGTTGATTTTGTTGCTCAATAAAAAGACTTTGCAGGTATCCTGTGAACCGGAAGAGGTATATACTGCGTCCACTTCAAAGTTAGAGAAATTTCTGCCTCAGCATCTTCAC
>CAYWSY010000119.1:0-4379 GCA_964461105.1 uncultured bacterium | reverse complement strand
ATTTATACCCCTTGGCGAAGTTGTACCCATTTTACGGAAAATCATGACTGTATTCTTAAACCAATAAATACTTGCCGCCTCTCTAAGCTGCTTTTCAGCCTCTATATCGTTAACATATCCATAACTCGCTAGAACCGATTTGATATAATCATTATTCTGCTCATTAAAATGGCCAATTCCTCCTTGACCTCTAATCGCCCAGCTCAAAACAATTCCTTGAACATTATGGCGATCTAAATTTTCAATAAAAATTCGCTCATATTGAGGGGGTAAGTGCTCACCTACTTCAAGGCTTAATACCCAGTCATATCGTTTGGATAAATCAAAAGGGATGCTTAAATCAATCACTCCACATGTTCCCTGAGTAATGAGAGGAGTCGCTGGGTTTCCGTCGAAACCATCACTATCAAAATACTCAGATCGCAATAATTGCACATAGGTTCCAGCTCCACACCCAAAATCAACAATACTCTGTGCACCTTCTCTTTTAAAAAAATCGACCAAAGCCTCGGCTAAGGAAGGATCAAAACAATGCTGACTGGTTACATCCTCTCCTTCCCAATACCCATGAGGATGAATGCTCCCACAAAACGCTCTCCCAGAAAAAAGAAACAATAACACAGAACAGATCATCATTATTCTTTCAAATTTGATTCGCATAAAGCTCCTTATTGTGGATTAAATGATTGGATCGCTGCATACCGCTTTAAGACTTTGTAGCAATACAACGCAATATGTTCAGGCATAAAATGGGACTCTGCAAACTGGCGAGCTCGATCGGCTATTTGACGACATTCCTCATCGTGTTGAAGAGCCCATTTAATTTGAGCCACCAGATCCTCCATTGATGACTGAACAGGAATATAATGGGTCCATGGTTTGATAAGAGGATACCAGTACATCTCATGGGGATGGGGATGTCTGAATACGACACATCCAGAATAGAACTGCCATCTATCTCGAGGAAAATTAGCCATCAAGCCGGTTACTTGTAATAGATACTTATACTTCAATTGATCGGTTAGTGAAACAAATGAGCTCATCGGAGCTGTAAGGGACAAACGCGCAGCCTCACTCCCCCCTCCCGCGCATAAAAAAGGGAGAAATCCAGTAAACGCTGCATCAATCAGTTCAGGAAACTCTAAAGACAAAGCGCAAGGCTTGCCACGAGCATGCTGCGCCCAATTTTCCACAGAATAAGGCCCTCCACTCCACATGTCGGTAGCAACTCCACGCCAAAAAAGCTTATTGATTTTTTGTGGCCAGAGACAAGCTGAATATGCAGCATCAATTTCTTTAAGTTCCCGATTCCAGGGGCCATTTGGATTTTGAATATCAAATAACCAATCTCCAAATAAAATAGTTTGATTTGCTCCCGTTCTTCGCGCGCCAACAAACACAGGTATCGTTCCAGCAATAGAAGACCAAGGCCCATCCTGATTCCAGTACAGGAAGTCAAGACTGGGCAATCCATACGTTTGACACAGATAATTCAGCATATTGAAACATGGTCCCGGGGGACCTTCAACTCGGTTATTGATAATACGAAATCGCACAATCCAACTATTATCGCGATGTAGGATCAAATGACGCTGATATTCTTCCCAAGTAATGCGTGCAGGAGCTTTTTGAAAATCGTTTTCAATTAACTGATCCATCCAAACAAATTCAGAATCTGAAGGATCAAGGATTGGAATCTCTCGAGAAAATGCACTTATAGAGGAACATATCAAAACAAGAAAAAGTAAGACTTTCATGAAATTCCTCCACAGAATACAAACACTCTATTTTTTTTTGAGAAAAATTTCAAGCAGCTTTTCAAATTTGAGCTCTGGCTGATCCCGTTTTCAGATTCAAAAGATCAATTGTCTTATTGAATTTTTTTACCAGATTCTGTCTATTGTAAAAATAATACCCATTTAAGGAGTACTCCTGCATGTCCACATCTCGTCCCGCTCCAAGACTCACCAAAGAACAGCTTCAAGCGGCAATTCAAAAAGAGAGTCAGAAATTTGAAGCGTTTTACGAGTGGATCGAGCAACACATGCCTCCTAGTTTTTTTGAAGAGGTGGACAAAGAGAGCATCCTATTAATCGTTCATAGCTTGATGGGATTCGACCTTAACGATCACTTCTCTCTTATTCATTCAAAGCATCTCAGTTTTACACTTTGCTTAGATAGCCCTGATGCCGATTTGAGAATTTTAAAACAGTGGCAAATCTATGGGATTAAAAATTATAGAGCGTTTGTCTCAAATGCGCCCCCTCCATTCCCTGGTGTTAAAACCCATTTGCGCATCGCTCTGATTGTACTTGCCGAGTTCACCGAGCCTGCCGCTACTCAGCCCGTTGCCCCAGAACGGGAAAAAGAAATCATTGCAGCACTCAAAGCGCGCAATCCTGAGGTGACCGAAAGTGGATTTCAAAAGCTCCTCTCTCAACTCGGGCCCCGATTCGTAAGATCGTTAACTAAAGATCGCTTAGTTCTTGCCCTCGACATGTTCTTCCGCGCAAAAACGCGCGATCATTGCCAATACGAAGTGAGGTATAACGAGGATTGGAAAGAGAAAAAAGAGTCTCCATCGATGCAAATCGTCTTTGCATGGCGCAATGTCCAAAAATACAACTTCCTCTACCGCCTGGCAAAAGTGATTCATCGCCATGGACTCACCATGAAATACGTCAATGCCACCTACTTGGATCCCTATAGCCGTCAAAGCATCTTAATCATGTCAGTTGGAATTCATGGAAGCAAAGGGGGCGCTGCTTGGGAAGAGGCAGACATTGATGATTTTCTTAAAGAACTCGTCACTGTAAAATATTTTCAAGGAATGGATCTGATCGAAGAGGTCTTTATTGACACCAGTCTCTTAAGCGGCAATTTGGGAAATTTGATCAAAGCTGTGGTCTACTTTGTTCATCAAGTCCTCGTGCATGCCGATCTCAATATGTATTCATTAAATCATGTGGAAGAAGGGATTTGCCGCCATCCGGAACTCATTGTCCTCTTAGCTCAAGCGTTTGAGTTGAAATTTCACCCGACAAAACACAATGAGCCAGAATTTGGCAAAATCCGTGAAAAATACATGGATCTTGTCGAACATTTAGATACGGGCAACGAAATCAATGATATCCGACGAAAAAACATTCTCAAACAGGCGATGAACTTCATCGATCATACGCTTAAAACTAACTTCTATCGAAACAACAAAACTGCCTTTAGCTTTCGTCTTAACCCCCACTACCTCGATTATGTTCCATACGATCGTAAAGACAAATTTCCAGAACTCCCCTTTGCGGTTTTCTTTATGAAAGGGATGTGCTATTTGGGCTTTCATATCCGATTTCGAGATCTCTCGCGGGGCGGACTGCGCACTGTACTTCCCGAAAGGATCGAGCAAATGGTCTCTGAACGCAACAACGTCTTTTCTGAAGCGTATAACCTCGCATACACTCAAAACAAAAAAAATAAAGACATTCCCGAAGGAGGCTCAAAAGGGGTTATTTTCTTAGAGCCTTATGGACGCTTGTATGCGGAGGAGGAGATCTTACAAAAAGAACTCGAAGAGACTGGCATCAAAGAAGAAGAAATTATCAAAAAAATTAAACAGTTCCATACAGAACAAAAACTGGAATACCTACATCAAACTCAACGTTCTTATATCGAGAGTTTCATCACCCTTGTCAATTGCGAACCTGATGGGACTCTGCGCGCTAAGCACATCTTGGACACCTACAAAAAACCTGAATATATCTATTTGGGTCCAGATGAGAACATGCATAACGAAATGATCGAATGGATTGCAAGTTACAGCAAACTCTTCAATTACAAACCGGGGGGCGCGTTTATCTCGAGCAAACCAGGGGCTGGAATTAACCATAAAGAATATGGAGTCACCTCGCTTGGGGTCAACGTCTATATGGAAGAGGTGCTCAAATTTATGAACATTGATCCTTCCAAAGACACCTTCACTGTGAAAATGACCGGAGGACCCGATGGAGACGTCGCTGGAAATCAAATCTACAATCTCTATCGATTTTACCCGAAAACAGCAAAATTGCTCGCTCTCACCGATGGATCAGGCACCATCTTTGACCCAATTGGATTAGATCTTACTGAACTAGTCCAACTCTTCAAAGATGGAAAACCAATTCGCTTCTACCCTCCTGAAAAATTGAATGAAGGGGGCTTTTTACTCGATACGCGCACAAAAAGAGAACAGACTGCCTACGCTCAACAAACTCTCTGCTGGCGCAAAAAAGAGGGAAAAGTTATCGAAGATTGGCTTTCAGGAAACGAAATGAACCACCTGCTCCGCTTCAACGTCCATCAGACCATCACGGATATCTTTATTCCAGGTGGAGGCCGACCGCGCACTT
>CAYWSY010000118.1:0-4571 GCA_964461105.1 uncultured bacterium | reverse complement strand
ATAGAAAGAGTCAGCAGTTTAGCAAAATTATTAGGGTCGGTTGAAGATGTGTATGCCGAGACAGAAAAAGCCCGAGAGTTCCTTCTCCAAGAAAGAACGCTTATCTCAACAATTGTTTCCCAAATGTCTCCTAATGAAGCCTGGGAATATATTAAGTTGCGCTTACCCGACCCTATCCATCGCAGAGCCTTTTATAAATCGGTTGCGATAGGCAGGAACGACAGGGGAACCCCAAGCGATTTAGCTCGCTCAGGGAAATATTTTTGTGTGACACACTCTGAACGGATGAAAACCCTTCTCGAGGAGTATGTAGAAAGCTCTTAGACAAACAGACTGTGATGATGCGAGATGATCCAATATTTGACTACTAGAGGGTGCGTCACATCATTTTCCTTCAGGTCCCGGGCTTCCTCTGTTTTACCCAGAATTTCTAAATCAACCGCTAATTGATCACAGGTTACGCTTCTTGTGTATTCATCAGGAATTTGTTTTGCTACATGGATTGCTGCGGGAATTTTTCCAACCGCAATTAAAGTTTCCACAAAAGAAGGAAGGATCAAGTTGGTTCCCCGTCCATCAAAGAAGTCTGAATCTAGGACAAAATCAACGATTGCAAGAGAATCCTCAGCTTCTAGCAGAGCTATACCTACGTCTCTAAATGCTGAGATTGCATAGTCCTCTAGCTTCATTTGCACGTCAGCAGAATGGATGTGAGGTGCCGTTGTAATGGAGAGATAAAATTCTTGGGCATATTCCCTTCGTGTGGCAAGTGAGCCTATCGCTTCAATGCCCGCTGCAATGTTCTCTGCAAATGTGCAAACGTCTAGACGTGTAGGTGTATGATCGAGGTTGCATTCATTGATGACTCTTGAAAATGCTTCGAGTGCTTCATCAAAATTGTCTAAATTTGGGACTTCTTGATGCGCCCACTTTTTAGCTAATGCTTCGGCATCTAGAGTTTCATTCTCTGAGCAATCAGAAGTGTTTAAAATAAATTCAAGAACGGAAGAGGGAACGAAGATAACAATAGACATATGGTTTTCCTAATAGAGAGAATTGTTGTGAAATTAGTTTTTTAAGAAATCTCAGAAAGAGTAATTCAATAATGAAATAAAAGCTAGAAAATTTGAAGTGGTTTCAGTCTTAATTGTTTATAACAAATGCGCGTGAGCGTAAAAATTTTACTTTATTTGCATTTGAATTTCTTGGATTGTTGATTGAAAGTTGTTGTGTGTGATTTAATTTTATTAAAACATAAGCAACAGGTATAGTTATGAGTATAAGAGAAGTGTCAGAATTAACTCCGCTTTATATTAATATAAATCAAGATGACCTGAGTTCAGGGGAGCGTTTTGAGCGCGCCACCACAGCGCTGTGCAATAAAGATGAGCTTGTCGATGACCATAAAATTTTGCGTCGCACCTTAAAAGTCGCAGCCTCGATTATCTCCGCTGGGGGGAAAATTGCATTTGTCCCTGTTTCCATGCAACTGGGACCAACATTAGGACCGATGTCGGCTTGCGGAGATAGCCTTGGATATTTTGTGCTCGAATATTGGGCTTCAACAGGGATTATAGATGATGTGTTGAGCCCAAGAACACAAGCACACATCGATCTAACCCAAGAGGAGAGACCTGGAAGGGGAAGACTCTGTCGAAATGTCGTTGTGATATCAGTAGCGGCGGTCTTTGCTCTTGCATCTCAGCTACCTGTTGCCCTTCCCGGCATTGATTATATTGAGCCACAGTTGAAAGTTGCAGCGGGGATTGTGCTTATGGTCGCTGGAACTCTCACTCCCTTACGTTCATTACAACTTTCATTTAATGATTTGAGTCAGAGACGTCAACGATCACAAGAGGCGAAAATCACAGAAATCAAAACCAAGATTGTCGACCTCCTATTACAAAATCAGGGGGCGTTCATTCAATTGCCGCACGAACGAAAAGTTGAGCTGACGGAAGCATTTGAAGAGATTCGATCTTTTGAAGGGCCTGCAACTGAAAAAACAACACGTTATGTCACAACTCTTCTGCAAAATCTCGATCAGCCCTTGACTCGAACTCAAGAGATTACAGGAAAAGCGTTTAACTACACGGGACTTGCACTTGGAACGGCATTAGCAGGAGTATTTGAATATGTGCAAGGGGATTATATCTATCACTCAACAAAATCAGAATTACTCGATAATGATTATTTAGGGGTGACATTAGCCACGCTGGGAGTGGCCTCATCTGTATATCTCGTTGCCACATCGATTGCGAAAACAACGCAAAGAATCTTCAATGCAGTAGGGAATACCTTCATGAGAAGGGAGTCGAGAAACTTAAGTTGGCAGTTAAGACCTAAGATTGCATTTGCGTTAACCGGCGTAGGGTTGATCACCGATCTATTGGCAGTTGCCTCCACATTTGTGATTTTGGGTAATTTCTATAAAGATCACGAAATTGAGCGAGATGCATTTATTACAACAACGTGTACGTCTCTTTTCCTTCTTTTATTTACCTCGACGCTTGATGTGATTGACGATGTCGCATCATTTTCTATCGAAAGGGGGACAGTAGAAGAGCAGAGAATTCTCGCACTTTCGCGCGAATTCCTTCAATTAGCAGACCTGATCCAAAAAAGTCCATCGAGGGAGTTTATTGGCTACCTTACGAATATGGATCAAGAAGCGCAAACGTCGCTTCTTGAGAGAATAGACGTGAGTTCTGAGCAGTTAAATGAACTTGCGTATGATTTGGATTGATTTATACCCCTTCCGGTTCAAAGGTACCCTAAATTAGAATCAAAAAAATAACAGGATAATGGGATGGTAGGATAGAAAAAGCATGGGTAATTTTCCTTATCCTGCCATCCTATTATCCTGTTATTTTTTCTTTATTCAACTTTGCAGGTATTCTGGATGCCTTTGAACCGGAAGGGGTATAAGTTTTAAAATGCATTTGACAAAACATTTGCTGTTTCGTATGAACTAAAGAATGAAGGCTATCGAAAAATCGAGATCTTCTTTTGTGTCGTTTTCGAATAACAATTAGTTTAAGTATGAAAGCAAATAAAGCTTTGAAGTTGTATTGTCTGCTAGGGTTAATCCTATGCGCAATAGCAGGGGGCATCATTGGAGTTGTCTTCGAAAGAAAGTCTGATTTATCACCAGACGATCTTTTTCCAACGGTTTTGCTAGCAGGATCGATTCTATTATGCATATTCATCTTAAAAGATGTAAAAGATCAAAAAAGACCTTCAGGTGGCGCTAGAGTTCAAAAAGGAAAAATCCGAGAGCTCATTCGCTCTGAATTTCGGTTGCTTTGTCAAGAGGTGCGCAACTCAACGACTCGGGTTGGGTTGCTTGCTTATTTCCTGTGGGCGACTTCACAATATAGTATTCTCATTCTATTTGCGGACTTCCAAATTAAATATACCAATACAGTGATTATGATGATGTGCGGTTATTTAATAGGAATTGCAGTTTTAGGATTCTGTAAGCGTATAGCAGATGAAACAATGATTAGAACAGGATTTCTTCTTACAATCACATCGTTTATTTCTTTTTTTATTGCTGATTTCTTTGTAGAGGACAACACATCTATAATTGCCATTTCCAGCTTCTTTTATACGATGGGAAATGCTTTTTTAAGCCCTTCTATGCTTTCTCTTTTTTCAAGGGAAAGAGCAGCTCATGAACAAGGAAAAGGTTTTGGATTGATTGTATCTGCAGATAGCAGCGGCTTTTTAGCTGGATCGATTATTGTTATCATTCTTAATCATCTCAGTGTCAAACTGGAGTATGTTTTTCTTCTTTCATTTGTTATTTTTATTATTTCGTGGCTTCCGTATTCCCGGTATGAAAAAAAGCGTTCGAATGTTCTTAAAAAATCGAGCACTTTTGCTTGACTTATACCCCTTCGGTTCAAAGGCGCCCTAAGGGGTATAACTCTGAATCCTCATTGTTAAGGCTGTATAGGGAACCTTAATTACGGGCTCTTTTTGTATAGACGGATCATCTAAGATAGCTTGAACTACATCATGAATGAACTGATCTTGTAAATGTTCAGGAAGTAGAATGTAATTGTTTGCCCATCCTTTTATGAAATCAAAAATTTCTTCCGCATTTGTATATTCAGCATAGATGGTTTCTTCTTCGAATTTCAAAATAGTAAAGTGATTTTCATGGAAAAAATCTCTATATTCCCGAGCTGAGAGCATGGTACGATTTGCAGAAAGATGTTGATGTTCGGGATACTTTTCAAGTGCCTTTTCTAAATATTGATAATACGGAGATTCTTTCGGGTATGTTAAAATTAACAATTCGCCGCCTTTTTCTAGGCAGGAAGTTAATTTCTTCATGACCATTTTGGGATCTTTTAACCAATGAAAACAGCTAAAGGAGGTGATCAGATTAAAAGGGCGAGAAAAAGTTGCCTCTTCGATAGAAGCTAATTGGAAGTGAAGGTTGGGAAAATGATCTTCTGGATAACTTTTTGAAGCGAACGTGATCATGCTTGGAGAGATATCTAATCCAATCACGCTGCCCTGTATGACTTTTCTTGCTAATTCAGCAGTATTTCTTCCGT
>CAYWSY010000117.1:0-4669 GCA_964461105.1 uncultured bacterium | reverse complement strand
TGGAGGCCGACCGCGCACTTTAAATGAAGGCAATATCAAAGACTTCCTCGATTCTACAGGAAAACCCACCTCAAAGGCGATCGTCGAAGGGGCCAACCTGTATTTAACCCCCTGGGCTCGTCGAGCTCTTGAAAAATTAGGCACGCTCATTATTAAAGACAGCTCATCGAATAAAGGAGGCGTGATCTGCTCCTCTTTCGAAGTGCTCTTTAGCCTCACCCTTTCAGAAGACGAATTCCTCAAAGACAAAGTTCAAATTGTCGATGAAATCCTCGAGATCATTCGGGAAAAAGCGAGGGATGAAGCGCAACTTCTTTTGCGCACCCAGCAAACCCAAGGCGCTTACCTCACAGACATCTCCGAATGGGTTTCAGAGAGGATCAACCTCTACAAAGATCAACTCATGGCCTACCTTCAAACGGTCACCCTTTCCCGCGACCCCAAAGATCCGCTGATCCGTTGCTTGCTCAATTATTGCCCCCCACTCCTCCGCACCCAGCACTTAAAACGGGTTCTCGAAGAGGTCCCAGAAGTTCATCAGAAAGCAATCATTGCCTGTCACCTGGCCTCGCGCGTCGTCTATTTCCGCGGGCTGGATTGGCACCCTTCCCTGGTTGATGTACTGCCGATCATCACCACCGACGCTCAAATTGTCGGGAATTTTTATTCACCGTAAGTTGCTTTAAACAAGCAACTTACGAAAAATATCCAGCAGTCATGCCATTAGACTGCTAATTTTTCTTGCCATCTCTTTGCCTCTTTGTTACAATGGGGTTCAAATTAAAGAAAAGATACGCATGAAGCCATTAACACCTAAAAAACCTGCAAGAGATCAACGCGAGCGGCTTGTCCTGTTCGGGCTCATTGAGCTCTACTTGCAAACAGGCAAGCCCATTGGCTCCAATACATTGCGCGAAAATGGATTTGGTTCGCTGAGCTCTGCAACCATTCGGAACTACTTTGCCAAACTTGAAGAGGAAGGATTTTTGAAACAGCAGCACTCCTCCGGCGGCAGAATTCCTACATCCCTTGCCTATAAAATCTACGCAGACGCCCACCGCGATCAACCTCTACTAAATGACAAAGAAAAACAGGTGCTCGAATCGAACTTCTTAAAAGAGAGCAGGGAGGTAGCCACCTATCTTCACCACGCAGCAGAAGCTTTGAGCGACTTGACCCACTGCGCTGTTTTTCTTTCAGCTCCCAGATTTGATCAAGACTTTATCCTCGACATTAAATTGATCTCTATCGATCACAGTAGATGTCTCTCTGTCATTATCACTGATTTTGGCCTGATCCATACAGAAGTTCTCTATACCGATAAAAAACTGAGCAACTTCACCATCAAACGGCTCGAAGCCTATTTTAATTGGAAGATCACCGGTTTGAGCAAACCCCATCTCGAGCCGCAAGAAGAAGAGCTCGCTTCCCGTTTCTACAAGGAAGTGATGCTCCGCCACATTGTTGGTCAGGCTCACTTTACCACTGAAGACCTTTATAAAACCGGCTTTTCTAAGCTATTAAATTACCCCGATTTTAACGATGCCACAGCACTAGCTAACGGCCTTTCCCTTTTTGAAAACGCTACGCAGCTCCGCTCCCTTTTAAGCGAATCTATGAAATCCTCCGGCGTTAGCTGTTGGATTGGAGATGATCTTCACCCCTTTGCTCCTGCTGCCTCCGCCTGCTCAGTAATCGCTGTTCCCTACCGAATCAACCAGACGAATGCAGGCGCCCTTGCGATCTTAGGCCCCAACCGAATCCCTTACCGATACCTCTTTGGTCTACTTGAAACTGCCTCTTCCTACATCTCCGAATCCTTGACACGAAGCATGTACAAATTTAAGATATCTTTCCGCCAACCAAAACCCCCTCACCTCGACCTTAAACCTGACGTCATCGATCAAGCCCAATGCTTGATGCTTGAAGACAAGTCGGAAAAACCCCTGTTTGGAGACCTATGACAGACGAGACCCCAGTTCCAAGTGAACAAGAAACCATGCAACCTCAAGACCCCCTGGAAATGAAAATTCAATTTCTTGAGGGAGAGCTAAAGGAAGCAAAAGACAAATACCTACGCCAGCTTGCCGAAACGGAAAACACACGTAAGCGAATGAAAAAAGAATCGCAAGAAATGTCTCGATTTGCGCTTGAAAATTTAATCGAAGACATTTTAGGGCCGATCGATAATCTCGAAAACGCTTTGAAATTCACCTCTCAAATGTCAGATGAGACTCGCAACTGGGCAAGTGGCTTTCGCATGATTTTAAATCAATTCTTAGAAGTGCTTTCAAATCAAGGAGTCACTCCATTTAGTACAGAAGGAATGCTCTTTGATCCTCATTTGCATTATGCCATTGAAACAGAAGAAACAACCGATTACCCGGAAGGGACCATCCTTCAAGAATTTGTTAAAGGCTACAAAAGTGGAGAGCGCACCATCCGTCCTGCGCGCGTGAAGGTCGCCAAAGCTCCCACACCAAAAGAAGAAGAATAAAATAACAACCTCCAAGGAGAATATACTATGAGTCAAAAGAAAAAGAATGTCATCATCGGCATCGACTTAGGGACAACCAACTCATGCGTCGCCATTATGGAAGGCGGCTCCCCTAAAGTGATCGCCAACGCAGAGGGCGCTCGTACAACTCCATCTGTTGTCGGCTACAAAGGGGGAGAGAGACTCGTCGGCGTTCCCGCAAAACGTCAAGCAGTTACAAACCCTGAGCGCACCATCTTTTCTGCAAAGCGCTTTATCGGACGCAAATTCTCCGAAGTGCAATCTGAAATCAAAACAGTGCCCTATAAAGTCACTCAAAATGCCAATGGCGATGTCGTCTTTGAGGTCGATGGTAAGACGCTGACTCCAGAAGAAGTAGGCGCACAAGTCCTCATCAAAATGAAAGAGACTGCAGAAGCATATCTCGGTGAAAAAGTCACAGAAGCGGTCATCACAGTTCCAGCCTACTTCAACGACTCTCAGCGTCAATCAACCAAAGATGCGGGAAGAATTGCAGGCCTCGACGTGAAGCGAATCATCCCTGAGCCAACTGCCGCAGCGCTCGCATACGGCCTGGACAAACAACACGATAAAAAAATTGCCGTGTTCGACTTAGGTGGAGGAACATTTGATATCTCTGTTCTTGAAATCGGCGATGGAGTCTTTGAAGTTCTCTCTACAAACGGAGACACCCACCTCGGTGGTGATGATTTCGATAACGTGATCCTTCATTGGATGCTCGAAGAGTTCCAAAAGGAAAACGGCATCGATTTAAGCAAAGATAAAATGGCGCTCCAACGCCTTCGCGATGCAGCTGAAAAAGCTAAAATTGAACTTTCAGGAACACAAACAACCGAGATCAACCAGCCATTCATCACGATGGATGCATCAGGCCCGAAACACCTCGCACTCACCCTAACCCGTGCGAAGTTCGAATCGTTGGCCCACGACCTGATCGAGCGCTGCGTTGAGCCTTGTGTCAAAGCGATGAAAGATGCAGGCCTCTCTAAGGAGCAAATCGACGAAGTGATCTTAGTCGGCGGAATGACCCGTATGCCATCCGTTGAGCGCAAAGTCAAAGAGATCTTCGGAAGAGAACCTCATAAAGGGGTTAACCCAGATGAAGTGGTTGCAATCGGAGCTGCGATCCAAGGGGGCGTTCTTGTCGGCGATGTCAAAGACGTGCTACTCCTCGATGTCATTCCGCTCACTCTCGGAATCGAGACCTTAGGCGGCGTGCTGACTCCGTTGGTCGAGCGCAACACCACCATCCCAACACAGAAAAAGCAAGTCTTCTCAACAGCTGCAGACAACCAACCTGCCGTAACCATCGTTGTTCTCCAAGGAGAGCGCAAAATGGCTAAAGACAACAAGGAAATCGGCCGGTTTGACCTGACTGATATCCCTCCAGCTCCAAGAGGCATGCCTCAAATTGAAGTTGCATTTGACATCGATGCTGACGGGATTCTTCATGTGTCTGCAAAAGACGTCCAGTCTGGCAAACAGCAGAAAATCCGCATTGAAGCCAAATCAGGTCTCAATGAAGCTGAAATCAAGCGCATGCTCAAAGATGCAGAGGATCACGCTGAGGAAGACAAGAAGAAAAAAGAAGAGATTGAGATCCGCAATGAAGCTGATGCCCTCGCCTTCCGCGCAGAAAAATCGATCACTGAATACAAAGACAAGCTCCCTCAAGATATTGTCTCAACTGTTCAAGCTAAAATCGACGCTGTAAAAAAAGCGCTTGAATCCACGGATGCAACAGCCATTAAAGCCGCTCACGACGATTTGAGCACACACATGCAAAAAATTGGCGAGGCGATGCAAAAAGCTGGCGCCACTGCAGAGGCAACTCCCCCTCCAGGAGCAGGTCAACAAGGCCAGCAGAGCTCTTCAAAAAAGAACTCTGACATCGAAGAGGCTGAAGTTGAAATCCTCGATGATGAGAAATAAGTCTCTCATCACATGAAGTGACCACGATTCAAACTCCCCTTAAAGGATTCCTTTAAGGGGAGTTTTTCATTCTAAAACATTTTCTTTTTAAGTATATAGTGTGTCCACTTCAAAGTTAGAGAAATTTCAAACTCAGCGCTTCAATTTTTTGCTTGTTGAAGCAGGCCAGGATACCTGCAAAGTCTTTTTATTGAGCAACAAAATCAACGATAAAAATGA
>CAYWSY010000116.1:0-4751 GCA_964461105.1 uncultured bacterium | reverse complement strand
GGGGTATCTCATGCTTGGGTTTAGTATCTGCGCCTTTATTTATGCCGTCATTACAGAAAGTCCTGCCATTGACTATATCGAAGATGAAATTGAAGAATTCCAAGAAATTCACCACTTCAATTCCTACGTAGTCGCCACAAGCTTTGTTACCGTCGGACTTGCTTGCTTATTCTGCGTTTGGAAAAAAAAGAAATCAACTGAACAATAAAATACATGCTTTTTTTTCTTCTGTCAGTAAAATGAAAATATGGCAGAACCAAAAAAAAAGATCCTCATTGCTGACCCCGACCGAACGCTGTGTCGGCAGATTAAAGCGTATAAAAGCGCTCATCATTATCAGTTTGAATGCGCCCATACTGGACATGAATGTTTAACGAAAATCGATCGCTTTAAACCAGATCTTGTCTTATGCGATCTCATGCTCCCTCAAATTCATGGAATCGAGATCCTGCGCAAAGTCAAAAGCGATCCTCGCACTCCTCACGTCGGAGTCATCCTCTTTTCCGCCCATGTCATGATCCAAAACTACCACTCTGCGCTCAAACAAAAAGCGGACGATTTCCTCGAAAAGCCATTTGATCTCACCCGTCTTTTTTCCAGTATAAAACTCTTCTTTGCTGGCAAACTCGATCCATCACTCCACTCCGCTCTTGAAATTGAGAAGGACGTCAAACACTGTTATCTTCCCAAGCTACACTCCAAAAATTCATATATTAAGTTTTGGGGAACCCGCGGCTCAAACCCTGTTTCCGGGCCCGATTATGTCAGATTTGGCGGCAATACCTGCTGTTTAGAAGTGCGCCACGGCCATGATCTCCTCGTGTTTGACGCAGGAACAGGGATCCGCCCATTTGGCACGCAACTAGAAGCTAGTAAACCCAAAAATGTTCACCTTTTTTTCAGCCACACTCACTGGGATCATTTAGCAGGATTTCCTTTCTTTCCCCCGATCTACGATCCAGACTGTCAAGTCACCATCTGGACTCCAATCGGCTTTGAGAAAACAGCGCGCGAAATTTTCACAGAAATGCTCGCCTATGCCTACTTCCCCGTCCGTCTCGACGACATGAAAGGAACCTTGACCTTCAAGGAGCTCCATGAGGGAGAAACCCTCGAGATCAATAATTTTGAAATCACAACCCACTATGCATACCACCCTGGTGCAACCCTCTGCTTCAAAATCAAATCCGAAAAAGTCACCTTCGGGTATGTCACCGATAATGAATTTCTGATGGGCTATCACGGTAATCCCAACCTTCTATCCAAATCCCATCCGCGAATCAAGGCGTACAACAGTCAGATTAAATTCTTCCAAGGATGCGACTTTATCATCCATGAAGCTCAATACACTCCCCAAGAATACCTTGGAAAAGTAGGATGGGGTCACTCTTCAATAGTCAATGCCACCGCGCTCATTAAGCATGCCGAGATCCCCGAGTGGGTCATCACACACCACGATCCACGACATACCGATCAAGATCTGTTAAAAAAAATGCAGATGCAGTTCGACATTCTCGATGATTGCAACATCAACTGCAGAGCAAGAATGGCTTTTGACGGGATGATCATCCCCTTGTAATCAGAATGAAATCGGCAGACTCACCTGATCTTGAAACGCGATCGACACAGCTGTAGAAGCGCCCAAACTCATTAGTTTTGCTCTCACCATCTCAAGTGCCAGTTCTGGAGAATTACACTCGCTTGACAAATGAGCTAAGTGGACATGTTTTAAACCTGGATGATAAACCTCTGCGAGCAACTGAGCACACTCTTCATTTGATAAATGCCCCTGGCGGCTCAGCACCCTTTGTTTATACACGTGCGGACGCCCGCAAGCATGCACCATCGGTGGATGATGATTAGCTTCCAAGTAAAGATAGTCACACATTTTTAATTGATGAGTCACCAGACTCGTTGCAAAACCCAAATCGGCGCAAAACCCAAGTTTAATTCCACTGATCTTCATCGTAAAGGCAACTGGATCCACCGCATCATGCTGAATGCTAAATGGGTGAATCTCAATGTCTCCATACTCAAAAGATTCTCCAGTCGAAAAGATCTTGAGCTTCGGAACTTCATCGAGAAGTGCAATCAGCGCTTTTGCCGTATCGCTATTAGCAAGCACAGGAATCCCATACCTCGATCCCAACACAGCAAGCCCTCGAATATGATCAGAATGTTCATGAGTGACTAAGATTGCATCAATCGAGCGGATATCGACACCGATGCTAAGTAATCGATCAGAAATCATTTTCGCGCTTAAGCCTGCATCGATTAGAATTTTTGTCGACTCAGTGCCAACATAAATGCAATTTCCCTTAGAACCCGATGCAAGGGGACAAAATCCGATCATGACGATGCTCAGCTTTATTAAAATAGCGTGAGGTATAACAAGTCATGGAGGTTGCTAGCAAGGAAAAAAACCGCTCCAAACCCTCATTGACAATAAGACATGCGCCCTTATACAATCGCCAGTAATCTGTTTCAAAAGTTCTTGGTATTAGTTTTCGCGTGAAAGCGCCCGCGGTTGAATCGGGATCGAGGGGGGCTGTGTCTATGAACACAGCTCCTCTCAATCCCGATCCAACCCCGGGACTTTGACGCAAAAATAATTACAAGAACTTTGTTTAAAGACTACTAGACTAAAATTCGTCATTTTTTGGAGCATCTATGAGTTCAATGTCAATGACCATCCCAAGCACATCTTCCAAAACAAAACCTACGAGCATTCCTACGGGATTGCATTCAGATCTTCAATTAAACGCAGATACGTCTGATGAACTTTTTTCTCGATCTTTAGATAAGTCCCCATCTCATCCCCATTGCCACTCTCAACCAATAAGTCTCCCTAAAAGTGCAACTCCAATCTCTACAAGTGAATGTCCCAATGAACCTAATGAAAGCGTTGAAGCTTTTTTTGAGCGTTACCATTCAGAGACACTAGCAAAAAGTCCAAGTCCATCCGGCGCTCTCAGAAGAGAAAGGCTCAGCGTACTACAGAACCAAGAAAATTAAATCAGCGATTACTCTCTACGGAGATCCTACAATTAACAAGCTTGTCGGCACGGGCTCCACCCTCGAGCCCCAAGCTGTTAATAAAAAAATCGCCCGTTGGAACCGCCGATGGAAAGAAAAAATAACAGGATAATAAGATGGCAGGATAAGGAAAATTATCCATGCTTTTTCTATCCTACCATCCTATTATCCTGTTATTTTTTTTGATTCTAATTTAAGGTACCTTTGAACCAGAAGCACTATATACTCCCCCCGCTTCAAAAGCGACCTACTTCAACCAATTCATCACATCCTGGCGCATCGCATCAACAACACTGACATGCGAATGACCATTAATGACCTGATAGACACTGTTTGCTCCTTTACAATATGGCAAAGAACTCGCCAAAGATCTTACACTTTCATCTTCTGTCGTTGCTCCAAAGAAATGGCGCACAGAAACATGGTTTCTTTGCCATATACGCTGCTTGTCTTTCCATGCAGTTAAATCCTTTTTTGCCAGAGAATTTGCAAAATCGATCTCTCTTTCAAATGACTGTTCGAACCTCAGAATGGGCAATAAACCTGAAGACTTTAATTGAGGAACCCTTTGCGACCCATAATGGACTCCTGCAATTGAAACGACAGATAGACGAGACTGGCCTACTAAAGAAGGACGTAAATACGTCTCAATGTATTTTATAATCCTTGCCCCATTAGATGTTCCGATGAGCGTCACCGGCTTACCAGGATATTTTTTTAAGTAAGACTTCACAACCTCAAGGAGAGGATCTGCTGCAGTCTTGAGAGCACAATTTCCTCTTAAAGCCACCGCAGGAGCAAACACATGCGCCCCAGGATCGCAAGCCTGAATCTCCTCTACATAACGGTCCCAATCCGTTGCAGAACCTCTCAAGCCATGCACCAAAAGATAAAGGCCATCACTCTTTTTTGCCGTGTTCCAAGGACACACTGCAGGAGCATAAGTAAAAGTCTTTCCATTAACCGAGGAAGGAGCAGGAATCTCTCTCGTACTGATCCTACGTCCACAACGATCAACAATTGTCTTAAAATGGTTTCCAAGAGCCCTAAGAACGTCATAAATTTTATTAAAACCTGAACGACGATCTTCTACTTCGACCAGCCCTAAGCGATGATTCTTGTAAAGCCCAACAGGACAAGAATTATTTTCATTTAATAAAAAACGCGGATTAAAAAAATTAACACAGCTCATTTAAATCCTCCAGCAATTAAAAAGACGAATAATAAACAAACAGCTAACAAAAATCATCAAATAAAATAACTTTAAAAACAGGCCAAGCTTTAACGCGTAAATATTAGAATTTTACAACAGAAGAGAGAATATAAAAAAGAAATTTCCACATTGCTCTTTAAAAAAAAATCCAGTGTGATTTGACCCAGCGCGTAGCTCAAAAGACCGATCACACTCAAACTTAACGACCTTACCCTTAGACAGATACAGACATTTGGTGCAATTTCAAGATTTGATCTTGAAATTGCACCAAATGTCTGTTATCATGAAGTTATGAAGTACATTCACCGTAAACTAGAAAAACCTCTCAAAGAGGCACTTGAACAATTTCCTGTGGTCCTTATCACCGGACCTAGACAGGCGGGGAAATCAACGCTCTTGCAGCATTGTCTGAAGGGATACCATTACGTTACGCTCGACGACCCTCTGATTCGCAACCTTGCTGAATCAGACCCTGCTCTATTCCTTCAAACCTATGAATCCC
>CAYWSY010000115.1:0-4792 GCA_964461105.1 uncultured bacterium | reverse complement strand
TCATCTGAGGGCTGATATGTATACAATTCCCTATGTCATCGAAGATACAGGCCGCGGTGAGCGCGCCATGGACATCTATTCGCGCCTATTGAAAGACCGAATTATTTTTATCGGCACTGAGATCAACGATCAAGTAGCTAACACCGTCATCGCACAACTTCTGTTCCTCCGTGCAGAAGATGCAAAGAAAGATGTCAACATCTACATTAACTCTCCTGGAGGATATATCACCTCCGGACTTGCGATCTATGATACGATGCGCTTCATGGGCTACGAGATCAACACATACTGCCTCGGTCAAGCGGCCTCCATGGCAGCGGTTCTTCTTGCAGCAGGAACAAAAGGTAAACGCTTTGCCCTTCCTAACAGCCGCATTATGATCCACCAACCTCACGGCGGCGTCGGAGGGACCTCAGCAGATATCGCTCTACAAGCGAAAGAAATTTTACAACAAAAGCAAATCTGTGCCCAAATCATTGCAGAACTCACTGGCCAGCCGCTTAATAAAATCCTCGAAGATTCTGAGAGAGATTTTTTCATGAGCCCAATTGAAGCTGTTCCCTACGGCCTCATCGACAAAATTGCGACACAACCCCAAAAACCTGCAACTGAAACCAAATCATAAAAAAAGAATATTATGTCCAAGAAAGAAAATGAAGGCGCACATTGCTCCTTTTGCGGCAGATCGGAAGAAACGGTCGAAAAGCTCATCTCCGGGCCAGATTCCTACATTTGCGACAAATGCGTCCGGCTCTGTTCAGAAATCGTCGATAAGAAGCCAGTGCATCACGAGCTCAAACTCTTAAAGCCAAAAGAAATTAAAACCGCGATGGACGACTATGTGATCGGCCAAGAAAAAGCAAAACGCACAATTGCAGTAGCCGTCTATAATCATTATAAGCGGATCCGCTCGATGCATCAAGAGAGCGATGTCGAGTATAGCAAATCCAACGTCATGCTCTTAGGGCCAACAGGCTCTGGCAAAACGCTCATGGCGCGCACGCTCGCCAATATCCTCGATGTCCCATTTGCGATCGCCGATGCCACAACACTCACTGAAGCTGGCTACGTCGGCGAAGATGTCGAAAACATCATCCTACGCCTTGTTCAAGCCGCTGATTACGATATCGCACGCGCTGAAGTGGGGATCATCTACGTCGATGAGATCGATAAGCTGCGTAAGACAACCGGCAACGTCTCCATTACTAGAGACGTCTCTGGAGAAGGGGTTCAACAAGCCTTACTTAAAATCGTCGAAGGAACCGTCGCCAACGTCCCCCCAAAGGGAGGGCGCAAACACCCGAACCAAGAGTATATCCGGGTAAACACCCAAAATATCCTCTTTATCGTCGGCGGGGCATTTGTCCATCTTGAAAAACTCATCGCTAAGAGACTTGGAAAAAGCACGATCGGCTTTGATGCGGCAGAATCGCGCCACTTCGATGAAACGGAGACCAACTACCTCCTTTCAAAAGTGGAGCCAGAAGATCTGATCTCGTTTGGGATGATCCCCGAATTTGTCGGCAGATTCAACAGCATAGCCAACTGCAATGAACTTACCTTAGATGACATGGTTGACATCCTCGTCAAACCAAAAAATGCGATTACTAAGCAATATCAGCGCCTCTTTTCTGAAGAAGATGTGGAACTGCGCTTCACAGATGATGCCCTACGTGCCATGGCTGAGAAAGCAAAGGCCACAGGAACCGGCGCTAGAGCGCTGCGCATGATCGTCGAAGGTCTATTGTTAGATTTAATGTATGATATCCCTTCAGATCCTTCGATCAAAGAGATTGTGGTCACAAAAGAAAGCGTCCTTGAGGGGAAATCCCCTGAGGTGATCCGCTCTCATTCTGCTTAAGAAATGATAAAAGGATCCCTCTTTCGAGGGATCCTTTGAATTTAGGTGAGTTGAGATGCAACAGCTTGCCATTGCGTCGCAAGAGGATCTGTGGCAATAATGCCTGTAAAGCTGATTCCATCTGCTTTTAGTTTAGCTGTGCGCAATGACTCTTTTGCTATGCCCTCAAAGCTTTTTGCTATCGCTTTTGGTAGAGAGGAAGTATGTGCTGCTGTAAATCCTGTCGCATCAACTCTAACAGCTGTGCGCACCATCAATCCTGTCATTCCCTCATGCTTAGGTCTTACATTCTGCTCTTCATAATATTTCGTAAATGCCTCTCTTCCGCCCGCTTGACCATCGGAGGCCTCGGGAGAAAGACCTGAGAACATCACCGCACCCACATCTGTTGCATAACGAGGGTCATAAGGAATTCCGTTACCTCTAGTTCTAAAAAACTTGCCAACTTTACCCAATTTCCCTGGATGTTGCTGCTCAGCATGCTGCTCTTGATAGTATTGAGTAAAGAGCGAGGTAAGCTCTGACGCTTTTCGAGCGACCTTATCGGACGTTAATTCATGCGGCATCATCGCAGCCCCTGCCATCAGAGCTAATTTATCCACATCTTTGATCTCATCATGAATACGCTGCCAATGAGCTTTGGTTGCCTGATCGCTACCCGCCTTGCGGATTTCTCTTTGAATCCTACTGTCTAGTTGAGTGTAAAACACGTTCGCTCGCGCCATCCGTCTAAACATTTTCTCGCGCTCAGGTGTGCTTGCCGGAACGGAATCCTCTCTCCACTTCAATGCAATATCAGCCCCTTCACTCAAGCCCACTGATCCATGCAAGGATTGAAGCACCTGTGTTGAGCGCTGTAGGGGTTTAGAACCTGTCTGATTTCCAACTGCCCGAGCCATTGGAATATAGTTTCTTCGAGGACAGGGGTGAATATTGTAGAAAAAATCTTCATACTTCTTGATAACAGCCGCTAGTCCTGGGTTACTTTGATACAGCTTCAAAAGATCGCGCGTTTCTTTTTTACCATTCTGATGAAAACTGACCGTCTGCTTTCCAAAATCAAACCAAAAGCGGGAATAACTAGCTGCGGGCCCTCCTAATGCGGTAATCAATGCCGCCTTAGATTCCCCTAAGCGCTTATTAAGCTTGTGCTGCTGAGCAGGTGTAATCCCGTCATAAATCCCAATGGCTCCCGTTCTTGCGTTAATCGATCCGATACATGCGGTTGCGATGGGGGTGATTGGGGAGCCTTTCCTTGATCCAACAACGCGGAGGCCTGACGGCATACTCGTTGTAAATGTAAGACTGGAAATAGGACCAGAAGAAGAAGAAGAAGAAGAAGAAGAAGAAGAAGAAGAAGCTGCCATTGTTTACACCATTTTATTAGTTATTATATGCTTATATAACAATTATAGCTTATTATCATTAAAAAGTCAATGCAATTAATACAGTTAACAAATGCCACAACACATTGAAAATAAATGACTTAAAATCAAACAAAAAAGCCCCCTTCGAGAGGGGGCTTTAGGCTGAAAACTCCTAGAGGCTTTATGCCGCGCTGTACATCGCGTTGAGGGCCTGTTGGAGAGCCTGGATTTGGCTTGCCAGAGACTGAGTGTTCTGGTCTGTAACCGATCCCTGCTTAGACGCCACTTGCTCTTGAGAAGCATAGCTTCGAGCAACGGTATCCGCTTTATTCGCAACATACCCAGCTCCTGCTCCCACGCTCTGAGCAATCCCTTGAGTCGCTTGCTTACCAAAGTCGTACACGAGGTTAAGCTCCTGAGACTCACGAGTCATACGCTGCTGGTAGGTATTTGCCTCTGTAAGCAGATCCGTCTCTTTTTTCTTAAACTGCTCTTTATAAGCATTGAACTCAGTTGGATCTGTGGCGACATTGGCCTTCATGTGACCAACCACTTCATTGATCTTTGCTTTATCAGCAGTGGTGAGTGTGCTCTCCTTCGTTACAGGATCATTTTCTAATCTAAATGCCCCATCATTCAGTTCACCTTTAACTGTTGCATCCAACCCATTTGCCACTGCCTCACCTGTTCCAGTTCCCGATGCAGGGATCTTCATCGGATCGTAGTTGTCTCTCAAATTCTTCAACTGATTCTGCGCATCTTGGTATTTATTTTCCAACTCTGCGTTGTTATCATTAGAATGAAGCGAATTAATAACCGAGAGAGAACCTGCTATAATAGAACCTGTTCCTAAGATACAATCTTTAATTAAGTTCCAATTAGCTCCTCTAAATGAGCTTTCTCGCGCAGCTGTCATCGAAGCGAATTCCGTATTGATGCTCCCTTGAGAGAATTCAAGGTTGTTTTCAATACATTGCATCAAGATGGTCATCAATGCAGCTAATTCATTATAGGATCCACCACTTAAGCTTCCCACTCCATAAACTGGAGGAGCTGAAGACACTGGAGGCGCTTCCGGGACATTATTTGTTATATTATCGCTCATAAAAAACCTTTGTTATTTTTATTAAAAAACTTAAAAACAAATAACTTAAATTAACCACTCTGGATCGCTTGAGTCAATCCACTTTGGATCCCGTTAATCATCTGGCTCGCCTGTGTCGCTGTCGACTGCGCTGCTGAATACCCTTGTGAGTACAGCGTTGTCAGAGGACTTGTCGCTGAAGACATTCCCGTTGTATCGTTCTGGAATCCGGTATTATCTACTGAGTATTGCTGTTGGTCCGCCTGGAACTGCTGTTGCATCGCTCCCAGTTTTTTACTGTCTTGATTTTTTTGAATTACTGTATTGTCCGCTTGCAAGACTTGGTTTTGTGCGGTTAATATTCCAAGTGGCTCGCCGTTTTGTCCTGAGCCTTCATACGCCGCATATAAGCTTGCAGTCTGATCTCCGAGCAACTGACAGAGGCCCCCTAAGGCATACTGTGCAGATGAACTCGCATTC
>CAYWSY010000114.1:0-4841 GCA_964461105.1 uncultured bacterium | reverse complement strand
AATTCAACTGCGGGAGCTTTCAATTCAGTCCTTTAGGGTGCCTTTGAACCGGAAGTACTATAGACTGCTAAGTTCAATGAAAAATCCCGTTTCTAAGTCGTTAATTTTCAGTTCTTATTTTTCTTTTCATTGTTTCTTGTTTTAAAATCTATTATACTAAATTGTATTTTTTTTAAAAATTGATATTTAATGCAATCGCTTACTATAATTAGTTGCATCAAGTTTTATAAATTAATCATTAAATTATTAACGTAATTTGGGGTAAGTTTTATGGCAATTCAAGGGTATGGTAAAGATGTTTTGAGAAGAGAGATCGACTCTGCAATCAACCTGATGGAGACAGTTGAATCTGTGCAAAGTGACGTTAATCCGGAAGACCGTTCGAGTCTGGTTCAGCTCATAGCTGACAAAGTTGCGCTACTTAGAAATGAGGTGTTAAACGGTCAGCATGGAGATCAGCTGTTTATAACCCAGATTAGCTCGTTGGAGAGAAGACTTAGAGTTATGAATAGCGCGGCTGGATCTCCTCTTGGAGAGCTGTCAGCGCGTACAGCAACGACTGCTGCACTTCCCACTCGGATGCCTGGCGCTTCATCGCCTGTATCAACCCCTCTGTCATCGCCTGCTTTAATGCGCACAACTACAACTGTTGCATCATCTTCTCTTATGCCAAGCGCTTCTACATTTGCATCGGCCTCTATTTCAGCATCGGTTTTTGGATCGCGAAATCAATATCAAGAGATGGAGTTTGAAGTTTACCGCACTCCAGCCCATCGGAATTCATCCTGTACGGCACATGCAGCCGCTTTTGGACTCAGACGCTTGTTAGAGTCCGATACGCAGCTCACTGCTGAATCTATCGATGAAATCCTTTTAAATGGTCATTTGGCAGCAGCTACAATACTCAATCAATACGAAGCTAGCGCCTTTCAGCACTTAGCATTTTTTGAAGATTTAAAGGGTGAAGGTTCCCCATTTCGTGATCTAGTAAGTGCGATACCTGTCCATGCGGAATTTGGCGTTGGTGGAGTGACTTACGAGGGTGGCTCAAAGATCATTCAGTTGGCAATTCCAACAACGGGGAAAGCTTTTTATTATCGGTTCATTGAACGGATGATTTTAATGGCTCAAGATCAAGGACAACAGGAACTGTTTGTACTCATGACAGCTCAAGGAGCGAGCCATGGCCTTTTTCTGAAGCGAATGGGAACTCAACTAGTAATTGAAATTTTTGATTCCCATGGTCAGAAAGACTTAAATGGGGGACGAGGAGAAGCTTTTGTCACTTCGTTTACAAGCATAGAAAGCGCCGCAACATTTCTAAATCGACTCTGTCCGCCACAAGATTTTGGCGATGATCAGGGCTGGCAAATAGAAGGGTTTAACCAAATCAAATTTTATCCTCTGGTTCTTAACCGGTCTCAATTATCCTCTGTTTCAGCAATTCCAGCTGTACATGTTGATACGTTTTCTGCGGGCCTCAGCAGTCAGCAGATTTCATCATCATCATCTTCTTCTTCTTATTCAGAACCGAGAATCTTAATACCGACCCATTTGCAAGGGATTCCTAGCTCCTCTCCAGCTCCTCAACCAGTGTATGCTCCAGTAGATTCAATGTCAGCTTCAATGGCCTCAATGAGTTTGAGTGGGGGTCTGCCGGTTTTTGCCGAACCGGTTATGTCTGAGATTACCTTGGATGATCAGTTTACTTCTTTGCTGATGACACTTGAGGACGCAATTGAAAGCGGGTCGAGGGTAAGCAGAGGAGAGATCCAACAGATTCGATCGTTAGTAAGCAAGCTCAAGCATCCTAATGATGCTTTGGGCCGTCTTCGCCGAGAGATCTATAAGTATGTTGCAATTGCCAATCATAAGATGCAACCAGATTCCCAGAGTTTAATTAAAAAGGACGCGTTAACGTGGGCAAGGAATCATTATTTCGATGTAGAGCAATTACCTTGCTTGTTAAATGCTGTAAAATCTGTAAGGGACAAAATACTCTCAGGAAATTTGCAATTCTAATTTTAAACTTAAACAAAACAACAAAAAAGGAAAAAAAATGAGCGCCGTTAGTTTACATTCAAGAGTTCAATCAAGCATAATTACAAGAGAAGACGTGAGTGCACGCGTCGAAACAGCGCTTCAGACGTATCAGCCTGTACTTCAAGAAGCGCGAGCTATTCAGCCGCTGTTTGAAGCAACAAGAAATTCTGGATTTCGTATCGCTGAGACAGCAGAACTGTTTGGACGCGTGACCCATTGCTTAGCTGATATGAAGCCATTAGGGGAAGAATTAGAGAAATTGAAAGCGTTTTTTCGAAATAGTCTTGTATGTCACAAAAATGATCCGTATCAAACAGACGATGGAAAGCGGTTGCAGCCCAAAGAGTGGCAAATGCATCCTCTTACGCAATGGGGGGAGTATCGTGATGAACTCCTTCGAACTCTGTTCCCAAGATTCCAAGAGATTGGAACCATCTATCACGAGTTCATGTTTGAGAATGAAGAGAGTGGAGCACCTTCTCTGCAAGCTTCGCTTGAACGGATTCGAGGTAGCTTATCATCTGTACTTTTCCCACCTTCTCCTTCATTCATCGGCAGTACAGTGACAAGCAGTTCACCAGAGCGCTCTTCTTCACCCTCCATTTCATCAGCAAGTAGCAGCAGTAGCAGTATTTCTGGGGTTTCTTCAGAGGATTCCATTTCTGTTGAACATCAAGAGATCCAAGCTCCATCATCGATTACAAATCCTATTTTTAAGAATGGATGGGAAAAATTGGAAGAGATTCGTTTAGGAGTGGCCTCCGGTAAATCTTGGCGGGATTTACGATCTACAATGAAGAGTATTGAAAGTGACAGAATCCGTCGACTAGTATACAAAGCGGTAGCCAAGAGAAATGATGTGTGGGATGACAAGACAAAAGGCTCTCATTGGGGAAGAGCGAATTGGCATAAAACGGAACAAAAAGCTGTTTTATTGCAGGTGATTTTAAAGGTTCAAGCTCAATGTGAAGCGGGAACGATTGTTTTAATTAATAAAGGGTAAATCCTCATCATATCAGCCTTGTTGTGGGTCCCACAACAAGGCTGATTGCATTTAAGGGTCACTCAGGATACCTGCAAAGTCCTCCGAAGCATGAGACAAAAAATGATTGGAACGATATAATGATTAAACGATAGGAATTTTTTTCATCGTTATATCATTATATCATTTTTATCGTTGATTTTGTTGCTCAATAAAAAGACTTTGCAGGTATCCTGAAGGGTCACTTATCCCTTATGATTTGCGTTGCGCTGAATCGTCATCCACATATTAAAGAGTTTTTCTAAGGATTGGTTTGCCTCAGAAGTCGCTTCCTTCGATCCAGAGAGGTCGATCTCTTTCATGTGGCTCTCTAATGCCCGCACTTCGCTTGTCCAGCAGTTAAATAGAGGATCGCTTGCGCTTCCAAGCCCACTGCTAATGTCTGTGCATACCTTAAAGAAGTTCTTGTATTCCTCTGATGCAAATCCGCTGCCCGCGCCTGCAACTCCACTTACAAGGGCAAAAAATGTCTTGGTAAAGGCGTGATTTCTCAAGGTGTCGACTTCGCCTTCGTTAGTGGCCAAAATCCGCTTGCCTGTTGCGTGGGTAAGGGATCTATTCTGGGTGTTGATTTCTGCAAAGATTGAGGCAAGTTCTGCCATGATTCGATACAGTTTGTACTTGATGATGATCGGCTCAGCATTTTCAATCGATTCCTCCCTTTCACAAGCTTGGGAGGACTTAAATTGAGGGTGGGATGCAGTTTCAACTCTCATAGTAAACTTCCTTTCGTTAACTGTGGATTTCTTTGACAGCGATTTGGTTTGACCGAATGGCCAAACGGACAAAGTAGCTGGATAATTGGTTTAAATGACTTAAACGTTCCATGGTGTTTCCAAGTGTATCTGCAAGCAGATCTGCATGGGATCGATTGACGGTTAAGTGTGCGCTTGTCGCTGACAGATCAGCTTTCGCATTGAGGAGGCGGTATTCAGCATACCCCTCTCCGATGGTCGTTCCAGCTTGGAGAGTGGAAAGCGAAGCTTGAGCAATAAAGACAGCTTTATCCAGTAGTTGGATGCCGCTTGTAAAGCTAGCTCCCACGCCACCACAGATGCCGACAATGCCGCAGGCAACACCGACTATTGCAGGAACGAGTGTTGCGATCTGCTGGCGGCGGGCATCATCTTCACTGCTGAGTTTCTTTGCGAGCCAATCCCAGACGCCTGCTTCTGAAAAGGTAAAGTTAGTCAAAGAGAGAAGCCCCGATGCGATCATGGTCCCTCCGAGAAGAGCGCCTCCTCCTGTAGAGACAAGAGCACCTCCAATGACAATCGAAAGAGCAGAAAGAAAGCAGGCAGCGATTTTTTTAAGTAAGGACCAGAATCCTGCATCTTTGGCTCTCTCTGCAGCTTGCTTGATCCGTTCGATGTTCTCGCATGAGAGATGGTGAAGTTTATCTTTAAAAATTTCAAGGCGGTCAGCAATGGCAGAGATGAGCTCATCGCCAATGGAGCGAAAGGCGCTCATTGCGGCAATGTAGCGCAGTTCGGTAAGGGTGGGCTTTGGTTTGAGGGAAGAAGAGGGCTCAACAAAGTCAATCGGAGGGATAAGGCGAGGGCGCTCGTGATGATAGGTGGGTATGGGTCCATTGAAAGGTGCGGGGTGCACGGAGCTTTGAGCGTTTACAGGGGCAATGGACGCAGCTGATGGGGGATGGGTGAGTCCAAAGGGTGTCTGTTGAAATGGAGGCGGCGGGGGAGGAGCAATGTGAGCGGGGCTTGTGTGTGTGTTAGTGTGAGGGGACATCAGCATT
>CAYWSY010000113.1:0-5018 GCA_964461105.1 uncultured bacterium | reverse complement strand
AGTTTGAAATAAGGGCTCGGGCCATCTCAGTGCCTCCAGTAGCGCCAATTTGGTTATTAATCAGATCAAGTGTAGTTAGAGTTGAGTTTGAACTAAGGACTCGGGCCATCTCAGTAGCTCCAGTAGCGCCAATTCGGTTACCCCACAGATAAAGTGTAGTTAGAGTTGAGTTTGAACTAAGGGCTCGGCCTATCTCTATGGCTCCAGTATAACCAATTTGGTTACCCCACAGATAAAGTGTAGTTAGAGTTGAGTTTGAGATAAGGGCTTGAGCTATCTCAGTGACTCCAGTATCGCCAATTCCGCACCCCCCCAGATAAAGTGTAGTTAGAGTTGAGTTTGAATTATCACGAATACAGCTTACTAACTCTGGTGTAAAAGGCTGATTACGAAACACTGATGAAATTGTCATAAATCCTCTGTTTAATTTGTTTACACAAGAAACCTTGCCATTTGAACGCGTTAAAAGCAATTAGTTGTTTTTCTTTGTAAGCGTTTTTTAGAAATGTCACCTTTGGTAACTATCGGAAAGAGGAGCAATCACCAGCTTCCAGCTGGCCTTAGATAAGTTGCATAAAAAATGCCCCAACCACTAAATGTTAAACCACACAGCCTTAGGGCAATTTCAACAAAAAAGGACCTCTTCATTTCTTTATACAGAGCTTGAAGCCTCTGAAAAAAACGACATTTCTATTTAACGCTAACAAAATCACCTTCTTTGTGTAGGCATTTTTTAGAATCAAGCTTGGGATTTTTGATTTAACATCCTTATTATCTGAATGTTACGAGACCTCCCAATACTATCCTTCCCAAAAAGGAAAGAACGTGCTATTCTTGTCCTTATAAGGAAGGATAGCCTATGGATATGATATTAGAGACGTTGAAGGAAGAGTTTCAAGCTATTCTTGAGCAATCCAAGGACAGCACCTGGAGAAACTATCAATTCCCTGAAGCAAAAAACATCATCAAGGTCGCAGTGGGCATGCGACGCTCGGGCAAAACGTTCTTTCTCTTTCAAACGATTCGAGAGCTACTTAAACAAGGAGTGCCAATTGAGCACATGCTCTATCTGAACTTTGAAGATGATCGAATTCTTCCGATGGATCAAAAAGGGATGGGACAACTCATCGATTCCTGGTATACGCTGTATCCTGAAAACCATCACCATTGTTGTTACTTGTTTCTAGATGAAGTGCAAAATGTAACTAATTGGCCTCTTGTGCTGCGCAGGCTTTTAGATACGAAGCAGATCCAAATCTATGTCACAGGATCTTCTGCCAAGCTCCTAAGTAAGGAAATTGCCACTTCTTTACGTGGAAGGTCTTTAGCCATTGAAATTCTGCCTTATAGCTATCTCGAATATTTAAATGCCCATCAACTCCAGTCCCCTAAAAAAGCACTAAGCAAGAGCCAGCTAGACCAGCACTTAAAACACCTTAAAGAGTATTTTCAAATTGGCGGATTTCCCGGAGTCCAAGAAATGCCGCTGAAAGAGCAAATCGAATCGCTCCAAAATTATGTTGAAACTGTCATTTTTAGAGATGTTGTAGAAAGGCATCAAATTAGCAACATCTCATTATTGAAGTATTTTATGAGTTTTTTGCTTAAAAACGTCGCGGCCCCTTTTTCAATTAACAAATTCTACAATGACATCAAAAGCCAAGGACATAAAGTCGGAAAAGATACCCTTTACGCCTATTTAAACTATCTCGAAGATGCTTTTTTAATCTTTACTGTTCCAATCTTCACTGAATCACTGCGCCACCGTCAGACAACGCCTAAAAAAGTCTATGCTATCGATAATGGTCTCATCTGTGCAAACACCTTTAATCTCTCAGATAATTTAGGAAAACTCTTTGAAAATCAGGTCTATCTAGATCTCAGACGCCAAGGCAAAAAAATCTTCTATTATCAAACTGCAGAGGGATATGAAATCGACTTTGTGACACAAGATCAAAAGGGTCACTATGAAATGATTCAGGTCGTTTGGGATCTTTCAGATTCTAAGACGCTCGCACGCGAAGAGAGAGCCCTACGCCAAGCTGAAAAAGAACTTGGCTTTTCAGGAAGGTTACTCGATCGCTCGGCTTACTTTAGCGAAATGCTCTAATCGTTCGCAGGACAAAATCATTTTTAAACCACATCTCCAGCATCTTCGATCTTTAATTGCATGTTGTAAAGATTGGCATAGGTCCCATCTAAAGCGAGCAGCTCTTGATGCGTTCCTTGCTCTTCGATCCCTTTATCTGTAAGTACAAGGATTCTTTTAGCATTTCTGATCGTTGAGAGCCGATGCGCGATGACAAGAGTTGTCCGATTTTCTCTTAGCTTTTCAAGGGAAGTTTGGACGGCTTTTTCGCTTTCATTATCAAGGCTACTTGTAGCTTCGTCAAAAATAACAATGGGGGGATTTTTTAAGAAAACACGAGCGATACTGAGTCGTTGTTTTTGTCCAGAAGAGAGCTTGACTCCACGTTGTCCAATGTCTGTAGCGTACCCATCTTGCAGTTTCATAATAAAGTCATGCGCATTTGCTTGCTTTGCTGCCATAATGAGTTCCTCGTCAGTTGCAAGAGGCTTGCCGTAACGAATATTATCTAAAACAGTTCCTGCAAAAAGATAGACATCTTGCTGGACAATGCCAATATTTTTTCTTAAATGTACGACTTTAAGCTTTTTGATATCTTGACCATCAACGCATATCTCCCCTTCACTGCACTCATAGAATCGCGGAATTAAAGAGCAAAGAGTAGTCTTTCCAATACCTGAAGGTCCAACCACAGCGATGTATTCCCCAACATGGATCTTCAAGGAAATGTTGTTCAACACATGATCGTGACCTTCCTTATATTTAAAGCTAACAGTTTTAAATTCGATCTCTCCTCGAACCTGTGTCAAATCCTTAGCATCTGGCGCATCTTGAATATCTGGCTGAACTTCTAACACCTCCATAAATCGATTAAACCCAGTGATTCCTTGCTGGTATAACCGAATGAAATTACCCAACCGCTGAATGGGTTGAGTAAGAATCGTAATGTACAGAAGAAATGTGAGTAAGTCTGCCAAATCTAAAGAGCCTTTAACAATACTGACCGCTCCAAAGATCACAACGCTCACCGTCATAAGCTGGGTAAAAGAGTTCAACCCGTCATAAAAATAAGCTTCAGCCTTGTAGCCTTTTCGTCTACTCTCGAGAAATTGATCATTTTCATGAGCGAATTTTTTCTTTTCAATCTCTTCGTTGGTAAATGATTTGACAACTCTGATCCCTGCAAGAGTATCCTCTACCTGGGCATTGATATCTCCTATTCTGTCGCTACTCTGTTTGAGTGCGGCATACATTTTTTTAGCTGTATAAAACCCGTAAATTCCCATGATCGGAACAAACAGAGATGCGATCAAGGCTAATTTAGAATTGATATTGACCAAGATAATAAAGGCGCCGATAAAATTTAAAAAAGAGATCACAACATCTTCAGGGCCATGATGGTAGAGTTCGGCAAGATCAAATGTATCATGGGAGATTCTGGTCATGAGCTGACCTGTTTTACGCTCATCGTAAAATTTGAAGGAAAGTTTTTGATAGTGCTCAAATAGCTCATTTCGCATATCTCTTTCCATCAAGGCACCCATAACATGGCCTTGATAGTCTATAAACGCATGGCATGCTGCATAAATGGCGATCAAACCTAGCATGAGCCCGCCCATCAGGTAGATGTGATGAAGAGCCTCATCTGAACCTGCCTGCAGCAAATTTGTGGTGATATAGCGGACACATAATGGGATTGCCAAAATGGCTAAAGAGGCAATCACTGCACAGGCCATATCTGCGCTAAAAAGCCCAAGATACGGTTTATAGTACGAAAAAAACTTTCTAACTCGAGAGTTCATAAATATTTTCCCATCGCCCGATCATCTGGATGAGTGGGCTCCCCATCTGGGTTGTTAAATGGCATCTCAGTGTACCCAAGCTTTTTGTAAAAAAAATAGGCTTTGGAAGAGGCTTCTGTTTGAAGAAGCTTGAAGCCCTGCTCTTTCATCGCTTGTTCGCAATAACTCAACAGATACCTTCCCAATCCATGACCTCGCACTTGCTCATCAATGATAATGATCCGAAGAGCAGCTCTATGGTCAGGCCACATTTGCACGTGAGCATAACCAATCACTTTATCGTCATCATATAAGAGCCAATGAAGATGCTCCCTGTGATCTAAAGCCCAACGGTAAGGATCTTGAATATTGATTCGGTCAAAAAAATGTCTCTGTCTGAAATCAAGAGCCTCATTTTTCTGAAGCTCAGAACTCATCAGTCGTATCTGATGATGACTTTTCGCATCCCCCCTAGTTAAGACTTTTACCAGCCAAAGGAGAAGATCATCATCTAATGGATAGGATTGACCAGCAACAGTAGGCTGTCCTTTATAAGTTACACCATTACCTTCAGGTATGAAACCCAATTGAAAGTAGAGTTGCTGCGCAGGACCATAATCACGATATAGTCCAACCCCAATCCCGATTTGGCGATGCCCTTCCTGGCTTGCCAGGTTCTCAAGCCATTTAATCAAGGCTGTTCCAAGACCTTGTCTACGGTAATGTTCATCAATCCAAATAGCGTTAATTTCAGGGATCTTCTTGCTAGAAAAGAAAGGGCATTCTGGTCTTCGAAGCAAACTGCCGTAACCTAAAATTTCACCATCTTTCTCTAGTAGTGCAACGGTGCGAATGCCTTCTTGCTGCTCACGGTAGTAATCATCCCAAATCTTCTTTGTTTTCTCCGGAGTAGACCAAGGAAAGGAGTATCGGATGACTATTTTTGCAATGTCACTTACATCGAAGGTTCGAATAATAAAATTATAATTTTTATGCGTCATTTTTCATCTTTATTGATTGAAGAATTGGATTCAGAGCACGTGACCATTACCGAATGGCAAAGCATGAGTGAGAACCCAAGCATCTTATCCAAATCTTGAGAATTTCTAAAACAACTATACCCCTTCCGGTTCAAAGGCGCCCTAAGG
>CAYWSY010000112.1:0-5055 GCA_964461105.1 uncultured bacterium | reverse complement strand
CCCAAAAACACCCCGGCTCCGGTCGCCATTCAAGAAATTTCCTCACCTCATTCAAATAATCATTCGCTTCCTTTGACAGAAACTCCTGTGGTTACAGTTGTTAAGAAAGTGGAAGAACCTCCTTTGCCAGCGATCATAGCCGATCAGCGTCCAAAGAATGACTTCCCATCTATCGATCGGATGTTTCAATTATTTACTATAGGTCCCTCTAAGCTGCCGATCGTCGAAACTATCGAGTATACAAGCACCGTCGAGTGGCTTCAAGGAAGACTGGCTTGGGTTGCCGATTATGCTTCCCACTTTGGCACTTCGCGCCATTTCATCGCTCGCAGTTTAAATGGAAAGCCCGACTATTTCTCTCAGAAAGTCTATGAAGGCAGCAAATTTAATGTCTTTCGCAAAGACAAGAATATTCAGTTCTACCTTCTTGTTGATGTGTCCCGTTTAAAAATGGGGTTCTACTATGTTGATTTAGGGACCAATGAGCGCGTGCTGCTTAAAACCTATTCGATTGGTTTAGGGCGTTTAGATCCCTCTAAACCCTCTGGAACACTCACTCCTTTAGGAAGATATTCGTTAGGGAATAAGGTTGCTATCTATCAGCCTGGGGTTGTTAGTGCTGTTCAGGATAAAAAAGTGGAGATGGTCCGTGTCTTTGGAACCAGGTGGATTCCGTTTGATCAAGAAGTTGAGCGGGTCACATCCTCTGCTCGAGGTTATGGGATTTATGGAGCGCCTTGGATAGAAGAGCCCAAGACAGGTCGCCTTGTCGAAAACCTCAATGTTATTGGCAAGTATGACACCGATGGCGGGATTCGGATGGCATCGGAAGATTTAGAAGAACTTTATGCGATTGTGATCACGAAGCCTACGTTTGTGGAGATTGTCACCGATTTTCGCGATGCTAAGCTTCCAGGGATCGAAGTCGCCACACCTACAAAATAGAAAAGGATGATCATTTTATGTTAGCTCATGAAAAGCAGATTTTAGAGTACGAGAAAATGATCTCCAAGCTTAAAGAGCAGGATAAGGGCAAAGGCTTATGGTCGGATGATGAGCTCGCAAAGCTGGAAACCAAGCTCCAACAGCTCCGTGAGAAAGTCTATAAAGAGCTGACTCCTTGGGAGCGTGTTGCCATTTGCAGACATCCTTCACGTCCTCGTTCGATCGATTATATCCGTCATTTATGTGAGGATTTTACAGAAATTTTTGGTGACCGTTTGTTTCGAGATGACCCATCGATCGTCGCTGGGTTGGCTAAGATCGGCGGTGTGAAGTTTATGGTGATTGGTCAGGAAAAAGGGTGCGATACAGAGTCCCGGTTACACCGTAACTTCGGGATGCCCCATCCAGAAGGGTATCGTAAGGCCATGCGATGCATGCGCCTTGCTGAAAAATTTAAGCTTCCCGTTCTATCTCTTCTCGATACACCCGGCGCTTTTCCAGGCTTAAGCGCTGAAGAGCGCGGACAGGGAAGGGCCATTGCTCTCAATCTCATGGAAATGTCACGCCTTAAAACACCGATCATCGTATTGTTAATCGGTGAGGGGTGCTCCGGTGGAGCACTTGGGATGGGAATAGGGGATGTCATTGGCATGCTTCAGCATTCTTACTATTCCGTAATTTCTCCAGAAGGGTGTGCCTCTATTTTATGGAAAGACCCAGCTAAGAATGAAGTCGCAGCTGAAGCGCTCCGCATGCATGCTGAGGACCTCTTAAATCTCGGCATTGTAGATGAGATGATTGAAGAGCCTATGGGGGGTGCACACCACGATCCTCAAATGGTCTATAGCGGCGTCAAGAAATTCATTGTCGATCAATGGACGCGCCTGAAATCGATTCCTTTAGATCGTCTCATTGAACAGCGATATCAAAAATTTCGGCATATGGGCGAGTTTGCCATTGCCGAAAGTCCTTAGGCTAGTGTAAACTGACGTTTTCCCTCATTACAGGATCTTCGTCATGAAACTTCTTCTTCAAGCCGCTGTTCGCAGTCGAAAGCACCTCTCCTTGCTTGTTATTACTTTTTTGACTCTCTTTGCATTAACGATTGCAAGTCAAATGGAGATGTTTGCTCTCGGTGTTCTTTCCAATAATGGAGCTGATTTTTTTTCCTTGTTCTCAGGGAAGCAAACAGAACTAAGTTCAGGGAGTGATGGGGTCACGCTTCAAGATGTTGAGCAACGTTGGCATCAGATTGACACGGATGGATCAGGGGTTATTACTAAACAGAAAGCCTCTGTCTACATGGCGCAGAGAAAAGATGCTAATCCACTCAATGTGATCATCCAAAACGTCAAGCAGAAATTTAAGTTCTCTGATAATATTAAAGCTCTGGTCATTACGCTGCTCTGTGTTGCAGTTTTTAAAGCGATTTGGCTCTTTGCGAGCAGATATACGACCCAACTGCTGGCGATTCGTGTGAGTAGAGATCTCCGTCAGCAATACTTTGAGCATATCCAGTCGCTGCCGATGAGCTTTTATCAAAAGCACCATATAGGCTCCCTCTCTTCGCGCGTTGTTGGAGATGCAGGGCAGATTGCCACCTCGATCAATTCGTGGCTTACGAACTACTTGCAGACTCCGTTTACGATCATTACGTGTTTATCGATGTGCGTTTATCTTTCCTGGCGCCTTTCGTTAGTGATTTTCATCGGCGTTCCGCTGATTATTATGCCGATTGTCTTCCTAGCTCGCCGTGTGAAGCGGATTTCTCGTCAGCTTCAAACGAACCAAGAGCGCTTTGCAAACGTATTAATCGATTTTCTTGCGGGGATTCAAACGGTTAAAATCTTTTCAATGGAAGCCTTTTCGTTCAAAAAATATAAAGAACAGAACGACAGAATGGCTGTTTTGGAGGGTAAAACAGCCAAATACGGCTTGCTGACCCGTCCCATTTTGCATGCCATCACGACCGTCTGCTTGGCAAGTGTCGTTCTTTTCGGCCTGTATACGATCGGAATGAGCCTTTCTCAGTTAATTGTATTTTGCGGTCTCTTGCAACTGGTCTATGAGCCTGTGAAGAAATTTGCCGATGAAAATGCCAACATCCAACGAGGAATCGTTGCTGCGGAACGGATGTTTGAAGTCCTTCATCTCAAGCCAGATATTGCGGATCATCCTGGCGCTCTTGAGATGAGAAGTTTTGAGAATAAAATCGAATTCGACCATGTCTGGTTTCGGTACCAAGAAGAGTGGGTGCTCAAAGATTTAAGCTTTACTGTCGAGAAAGGACAAACCGTTGCTATTGTTGGACCAACAGGAGCGGGGAAATCGACGATCGTTCAATTATTACCCCGGCTCTTCGAAGTACAGAAAGGGGAGATCCGCATTGACGGGCGCCCTGTAAATGCCTACACGCAAAAATCCATTCGCGAGTCAATTGCATTTGTTTCCCAAAAGCCCTTCTTATTTTTGGATACGATCGCAGCAAATATTGCCTTTGGAAGAAACTTTTCGAGAGAAAAAATTCAAGCTGCCGCAATCCGTGCGCACGCCGATGAATTCATTTCACGCATGCCGCAAAAGTATGATTCGATGCTTGCAGAAGCCGGTCAAAACCTCTCCGGAGGTCAGCAGCAGCGCCTTGCGATTGCTCGAGCATTGGTCAAAGAGGCCTCCATCCTTGTTTTAGATGAAGCGACCTCATCTTTAGATGCTATGAGCGAACTGCATATTAAAAAAGCGATCGCGAGCCTTCATGGAGAAGTGACACAGATTCTGATTGCCCACCGTTTATCCACCATTGAACACGCAGATAAGATTATTTTCCTTGATCGTGGGGAAAAGATTGCAGAAGGAACAAAAGATGAACTCCTGAAAAGTTGCGAGCATTTCCGCATCATGTGGGAGACTCTGTATCGCTCTGAGAAGAGCGTAGCTCCTCAGGAGGAATCCGCGCTAAATCTCCAATAACCCAAGCTTCTCAAAGCTTTGTTTGAGCTGTTCATTATCTACTTTGTCGAAAGCTCCACTTGATGCCAACCAAGCTACATAGTTTTTTGGGATTTCAGCTAAGGGCTTGCCTTGATGTTTGCCGAAAGGCATCCGACTGAGCACTTGAGGTTTTGAGAGAAGGTCCATCACTGTTTCCATCGATAAATCATCAATCATCGCCGTGAAGACCTTGTGTAAGATGATCACGTCGTCCAATGCCCTGTGAGCTTGATTGGACGCAAATCCATACACCTCTCTTAGCGATTGGAGTGTATGCCTTGGGAGATCGGGCCTGTATTTGCGTGCCCATTTAAGGGTATCGATATAATTAAATGTCGGGAGCTCCACCTCAGCCCGTTTAAATTCCACCTCTAAAAAGAGCTTATCGAACGCATCATTATTATGTGCAATGAGCACTGTCCCCACAGGGCAAAATTCGAGAAAAGCTCTACCCACTTCCCCAAACGAAGGAGCCGCTTTGACCATTTCATCGGTAATATGGTGAACTGCGGAGGCTTCAGGGGGGATCGGGCACCCAGGGTTGATGAGCTTACAAAAGCTCCGGTCTTCGATCGGATCGTAGGCAGCAAGCTCGATAATCCGATCCTTATCAGATCTCACTCCAGTGGTTTCAGTATCATAGTAGATAGGGCGCAGCGTCATATCAGGTTCCTTAAAAAGGTCGTGTTTTCAGCTATATTCTCAGCTTTGTACACTTTGATACCCTGCCGGGAGGCGAGGTGTCAAAGTGTACAAAGCTGAGAATATAGCCTAAGGATTAATATTTTGCATCTGCATGGATTTAAAATATTTATTATCAAGCGTCAAAGAGAGATGCTTTTAACCAAAGCTAAGGGGGTCAATATGTTCCATTATACTTCTGATGATTTGTCTTTATTAATTGACTTTTCTTTTAATAGATGTTAAAATTTCAGATTACAAATCAATTCTTAACATTGGAAGTTTTTAATGTCTACTTTAAATTTAAATAATCGTGTAGGTTGTATGGAATTATGGGATGTTGGAAATGAATTAAGTGCGGAAGTTGCCGCACAGCTAGGGACAAACACCACGCTTACATCCCTTAGTTTAATGGCTTCTCCTTCGGCGTGGATGGGG
>CAYWSY010000111.1:0-5229 GCA_964461105.1 uncultured bacterium | reverse complement strand
GGGTGTGTAGCTCAGTTGGTAGAGCAGCGATCTCCAAAGTCGCCGGTCGGGGGTTCAAATCCCTCCGCACTCGTTTTAAACATATAAGAGGGTGTTATGTGTGCTATGGATGCTAAAATGAATCCCTCCCGAACGCGTTTAGAGGCTTCTGTCCAGCAAGCTTCGAAAAAACGACAGCGTACCGCATACATCCAAGAGCTCAAAGAAGAGCTTAGAAAAGTGAGCTGGACGACAAAAGAAGATTTGAAATTTGCTACAAAGATGGTTGTGGGTGCGACATTCATTCTCGGATTGGGGATCTATCTCGTTGATATGATCATTAAAGGTTGTTTAGATCTGATTGGTCTTATTGCGCATTTTATCTTTGGCTAACTAAACTTTAGGTCATCATGCATAAATGGTACGTCGTTCAGTGCGTTTCCGGGCAAGAAAAGAAGGTTAAAAAGGCTCTTGAAGAAAATAGAGAGTCTAAAGGGATGTTAGAACTGGTTGATAGCGTTCTTGTTCCGACTGAAAACGTTGCGGAGATGAAAAAAGGGCAGCAAAAAGTCAGCGAGAAGAAAATGTGGCCTGGCTACATTTTGGTCAAAATGAACCTTACCGATGATGCTTGGATGTATGTCCGTAATACAAATGGAGTCCTTGGCTTTTTAGGTGGGGAAAAGGCTCAGCCGCTTGCCCAAGCAGAAGTTGATGCAATTTTGAATGACCTTGAAGAGAAGAAGAAAGGGGTTGTTCAAAAACATAACATTTCAGTGGGTGACAGAGTTAAGATCACCGATGGAGTCTTTGTTAACTTTATTGGTACAGTCAGCGAAGTATTTTACGATAAAGGTCGCTTGAGTGTGCTGGTATCTATTTTTGGCAGAGAAACGAGAGTTGATGATCTCGAGTTCTGGCAGACAGAACAAGTCTTAGAAGAAACTGAGACTGGATAAAAAAATTATTTAAGCGAGAGTATGCCTCGACTCGTAGCTTACGAACATTGATTTACTATTTTACTTGAGGAAAGCTAACAATGGCAAAAAAACTCGTCAAAGTTATTAAACTCCAAATTCCTGCGGGAAAAGCAAACCCTGCGCCTCCGATTGGTCCGGCGCTTGGAGGAGCTGGGGTTAATATTATGGCCTTTTGTAAAGAGTTTAATGCAAAAACGCAAGATAAAGCCGGGGATATTCTCCCTGTTGAAATTTCTGTATTTGCAGATAAAAGCTTTACGTTTGTAACCAAACAGCCCCCTGTTTCTCGAATGATCCTAAAAGAAGTGGGAATCGAGTCGGGCTCAAAAGTGCCAAACCGTGATAAGGTTGGAAAGCTAACTAAATCACAGGTTAGAAAAATTGTCAAAAATAAAATCTCTGACATGCGCGTCGAATCAGAAGAGGCGGCAATGCGCACTGTCATGGGAACAGCCCGCTCAATGGGCGTTGACATTGTCGAAGGGTAACTTCAGACAACACCGAAAACAAGTAGGGAAAACCCCTAAAGGAAATCAGAATGCATCGTAGCAAAAGATTTCGGGAGATAGATCAGTTAGTGGATAGCAATAAAAGCTATACATTGTCTGAAGCTATCGAAATTTTAAAAAAATGTCCACCGGTCAAGTTTGACCAGTCGGTGGAGCTGTCGCTAAAAACTGGCGTCGATGCCCAAAAGTCTGATCAGCAAGTACGAGGGACCGTATCACTACCGAATGGTACGGGAAAACACATCGTACTCGTCGTCTTCGCAAGAGGTGATAAAGTAAAAGAAGCCTTGGATGCCGGTGCTGACTACGCTGGGAATGAAGAATTGTATGAAAGGGTTAAAAACGGTTGGACCGATTTTAATGCCATCATTGCCACTCCGGACATGATGCGCGATGTCGGTAAACTTGGAAAAGTGTTAGGTCCTCGTGGCTTAATGCCAAGCCCAAAAGCAGGTACTGTAACAAATGATGTTGCAAAGGCTATTGCTGAAGTGAAAGCCGGTAAAATTGAGTTTAAGTCCGATAAGCATGGCGTGATCAATACGCTCGTTGGAAAACTCTCGTTTCAATCGGATAAGCTCCTGGAAAATATCAAGTCCTTGTTAAGCGCTATTGCACGATCAAAACCTGCAACTGCAAAAGGGATTTTTCTAAAATCTCTTGCACTTTCATCGACGATGGGGCCTGGTATGAAGATCGATCTTTCGACCATTACTGACATTCAGGGGGGCAAAGAATAAGAGATGAGACCAGAAAAGCAATTCCTGTTGGATGAAATTAAAGACAAAATCGGCAAAGCTCAGGCGCTTGTGTTAACAAGTTATAGCCGATTACAACCTAATGCCGTAGCCGGATTTCGTTCTAACTTAAGCAAGCTCGGGGGCTCTTTAGAAGTCGTGCGGAAGCGCGTTCTAATTAAAGCTTGTCAAGTTGCTGGAGTTTCGATCGATCCGTCCATGCTCAAGGGACATATAGCTGTTGTTTTTGCAGATGTTGACCCTGTTCAAACAACCAAATTGATCTATCAGTTTTCCCAAGATAACGGGGATGTTCTGAAGGTTCTTGGTGGAAGGTTTGAAGGGGCGGTTTGCTCATCTCAAGATGTTGAGCAGATCTCCAAGTTGCCAAGCAAAGATGAAATGCGAGCGCAATTCCTTGGAACTCTTGAAGCGCCTATGTCTCAGACATTAGCTGTGATTGAAGCCTTGCTGACAAGTGTCGTGCACTGCTTGGAAAATAAATCCCAACAAAACAACTCTTAAAATTTTTTAAACTAGTTTAAGCAAAGAGGTTTAACCGTGACTACCCAACAAAATATCGAGCAATTAGTAGAAGAATTGAGCAAATTGAGTGTACTCGACATGTCAAAGCTCAAAACAGCACTAGAAGATAAGTGGGGCGTAAAAGCTGCTGCTGCAGCTCCAATGATGATGGCAGCAGCTCCAGCCGCCGCCGCAGCAGCAGTTGAGTCTACAGACTTCCAAGTGGTTTTGGAATCAGCTCCAGATGACAAGAAGATCAGTGTCATTAAAGTTGTTCGCGAAATTACAGGTCTTGGACTGAAAGAAGCAAAAGAAATGGTTGACGGAGCTCCAAAAGTTCTTAAAGAAACTTGCCCTAAAGCAGAAGCAGACGAGATTTCTAAGAAAGTCGCTGCAGCTGGTGGCAAAGTGACTTTAAAAGGTCTCTAAACCAGAAAGATCCTATTTTTACTGAGCAGAAGTCTACAAATGGGGACTTCTGCTCTTTATTTGAAAAAAATTGCGGGTTGTAGTATTTTTTATGCCATGCACTGGATTCATTGAAAAACTGCTGCATGAGTTCGTCATCAAGATTATAAAGTTTAGGAGCTTTCTCAATGCTTAAAAGGCCGCCTCAACGGGTGAGTTTTCGTGATAGAGAAGAAATCATCGATCTACCAAACCTCATTGAAATCCAAATTAAATCCTATAATCAGTTTCTCCAAGCTGAAAAATTGCCTCATGAGCGGGAGAATATTGGATTACAAGAAGTATTCACCGAGATATTCCCGATTAAGTCGTATGATGAGAAAACGATCCTCGAGTACATTTCTTATAGCTTAGGCATCCCCAAATATACTCCAGAAGAATGCATTCGACGGGGGATCACTTATAATGTTACTTTGAAAGTTAAGTTTCGTCTCACAGATGAAACAGGAATTAAAGAAGAAGAAGTTTATATGGGAACGATCCCCGTCATGACCGACGAAGGGACGTTTATTGTCAATGGTGCTGAGCGCGTCATTGTCTCTCAATTGCATCGCTCACCAGGTATTTCATTTGAGCATGAGCGCCATAGCAAGGGATCAGTCATTTATTCATTCCGTATCATTCCGTATCGCGGAAGTTGGCTCGAAGGTGCGTTTGATACAAATGACCATATTTACATCTATATTGATCGTAAAAAACGACGTCGAAAAATTTTGGCAAGTTCGTTCATCCGCACGCTTGGTTATTCTACGGATGCCGATATTATTGAAGAGTTTTTCAGCACGATTAAAGTTAAAGTTAAATCAGACAAAGACTTTCCTAAACTTGTTGGTAAGATCCTTGCGGAGGATGTTGTTGACGAACAATCTGGCGTGATTTTTGGAAAAGCGTCAGAAAAACTGACAACAGCGATGTTAAAGCGAATTTTGGATGCTGAAGTTGGGGCAGTGCGTATTGCTGAAGACGCTGATGAATCAAGTCCAATTATCAAAATGCTCGCCAAAGATCCTACTGACTCTTATGAATCGGCATTGAAAGAGTTCTATCGTAAAATCCGTCCAGGTGAGCCTGCAACCTTATCAAATGCGCGCTCTGCGATCATGAGACTTTTCTTTGACCCTAAACGATACAATTTAGGCAGAGTCGGAAGATATAAACTTAATCGCAAATTAGGGCTTGAGATCTCTGATGAAGAGCTCAACTGTGTCACTCTTCGTAAAGAAGACGTGATCGGCGCCATTAAGTATTTGATCCGCTTGAAGCGTGGGGATGAGAATGCTAATATCGATGATATCGACCATTTAGGCAACCGTCGAGTTCGCTCTGTTGGGGAATTGATCCAAAATCAGTGCCGCATTGGATTGGCACGGATGGAAAAGATCATTAAAGAGCGCATGAACCTCTTTGACTTCACATCAGACACGTTAACTCCTGGAAAAATTGTTTCTGCTAAAGGCCTCGTTGGCGTCTTAAAAGACTTCTTTGGTCGCTCACAGTTGTCTCAATTTATGGACCAGACAAATCCTGTTGCTGAATTGACGCACAAACGCCGTCTCTCTTCTCTTGGACCGGGCGGTTTGAACCGTGAGCGCGCTGGCTTTGAGGTCCGTGACGTTCATGCAAGCCACTATGGAAGAATATGTCCGATTGAGACGCCAGAAGGACCGAACATTGGTTTGATCACTTCTCTCGCATCGTTTGCTAAAATTAATGAATTCGGGTTCATTGAGACACCTTACCGGATTGTACGCGATGGTGTGGTCACTGAAGAGATTGAATACATGACAGCAGATCAGGAAGAAAACTGTGTCATCGCTCAGGCTTCAGCTGTCTTGGATCAGTATCATATGTTTGCAGAGCCCCTTTGTTGGGCGCGCCATCGAGGTGAATCGTTTAAATGTGAGACGTGCAAGATCACCCATATGGACGTTTCTTCCAAGCAGCTCGTGTCGATTGTAACGGGTTTAATTCCGTTCCTTGAGCACGATGATGCTAACCGAGCGCTGATGGGTTCTAACATGCAACGGCAAG
>CAYWSY010000110.1:0-5283 GCA_964461105.1 uncultured bacterium | reverse complement strand
GCGGCCAAAATAATCCCGAAAATCGACGAACCCTTAGTTACGCAAGAGGTCTAATGTACGAGCGAGCCCACTTCCTGTCCACAGACAGCTTTAAGCAGAGCTCCTTGTTCAAATAAATTAAATACGCGGATGGGGATTTTATTTTCACGACATAATGCAATTGCCGTGGCATCCATGACGTTTAGATTTTGGGCGAGTGCGTCAGCATAAGAGAGAGTTGTGTACTTGACTGCACGAGGATTTTTTAAAGGGTCTTCGCTGTAGACGCCATCAACTTTAGTTGCTTTTAAAAGAACATCTGCGCTCATTTCACTTGCGCGGAGAGCAGCAGCTGAGTCGGTTGTAAAATAAGGGTTGCCAGTTCCACCAACAAAAATAACAGGAATTCCTTTCTGCAAACAGTGCTGTGCATGTCCCCAGTTATAACGTTCAACGCAACGATCCATATCAAGTGCGCTCATGACTCTAGTTTCAACGCCAAGGCTCATAAGAGTTTGTTGAAGAATGAGACCATTAATGGTGGTAGCAAGCATGCCGATATGATCAGAGGGCGTTCGGGAAAACCCAAACGCCTCCGATTGAGCGCCGCGGAAGATATTCCCTCCTCCGACAACGATCCCAATTTGGACTCCAAGCTCATACACTGTCTGGATTGACTGAGCGATCGTCTGACTTGCTGAATGTTCGATTCCAAATTTAGAATCTCCCATAAAAGCTTCTCCAGAGAGCTTGATCAAAACACGTTGATAGACAGCTTTTGAGGATGTCACTTAGCCTCCTACATTCCAACGATAGAATGCTTGAATGGAAAGCGTTTTACCTAAGCGCTTACTTTCTCTCTCGAGAAGACCTGAAACACTCACAGAGTTATCGCGAACATATTTTTGACATAGCAAACAAACTTGGTCGCAGAACGCTTTAATCTTCCCTTCAACAATCTTCTCAACCATATTTTCTGGTTTACCTTGAATCTGGCTTCGGGCAATTTCTGCTTCCTTTTCGCGCACTACTTGCGGCACTTCTTCTGGCTTTAAATAGTCTGGAGACTCAGCGGCAACATGCATCGCAATGTCACGTGCCAAAGCCTCTTGACCATCACCACCACCCAAAACAACTGCGCATAAAATCTTACCACCCATATGGGAGTAGATGCCAATCGAGAAATCTTTAGATTTTTGAATGACAAGCAACCGGCGAATCTGAATATTTTCACCTAAACTTTGAATGACAAGCGAACGGTACTGATCAACTGTAATAGAAGGATCCTTACTATAAGCTTGCGCTGAGAGCGCATCGACTGAGGTTGATTTTGTTTGAGCAGCTTCCATCGCGACATCACTCATGAATTGCTTGAACTTTTCATTTTGCGCCACAAAGTCTGTCTCTGAATTCACCTCTACAAGAGCAACTGCATCCTTCGATTCCCCTGCAGCGATGAGCCCTTCATTAGTCTCTCGCCCTTCCTTTTTAACAGCTGACGCCATTCCTGCTTTACGCAAAAGATCAATCGCAGCATCGATATTTCCTCCAGCTTGGTCAAGAGCTTCTTTACACTTGCCCATGCCAACACCTGTGCGCTCACGCAACTGTTTTACCATGTCTGGTGTGACTTTTCCGCTCATTATTCTTTGCCCTCTTCCTGATCAGTTTCCGCCATTTCTTTCTCTTCGCCTTTACCTGAACCAAAATTGAGTTCATTTTTGCGGTCTACAATGGCTTGAGTGAGTGGTTGAAGGATGAGTTTAATACTTTTAAGGGCGTCATCGTTGCACGCAATAACGTAATCAATCGGATCTGGATCGCAGTTTGTATCGACAAGTGCCATCACAGGAATACCAAGCTTTTTCGCTTCTGCAACAGCAATATGCTCCAAGCTAGGATCAACGATAACGATCAGTCCTGGAGGCTTGCGCATTGCGCGGATCCCGGAGAGGTTCCGATCGAGTTTCACTTGTTCTTTTGCGAGCATTGAAAGCTCTTTTTTCTTAAGTCCTTCGCCGCCTGTTGCAATTTTTTTCTCAATGCGCTCAAGAGTTTTTACAGATTGACGAATCGTCTGAAGATTTGTGAGCATTCCACCGAGCCATCGCTCACATATGTAGAATTCGCCACAGGCTTCAGCACATTCCTTAATGACGCTTTTCGCTTGTTTTTTTGTTCCAACAAAGAGAATTGACCTGCGTTTTGATACAGTCTCACGCACCACTTCAACAGCGTTGCGGATTTGTTGCATTGTTTTTGCTAAGTCAATGATGTAAATCCCGTTGCGCTCTTCGAAAATGTAACGTTTCATTTTCGGGTTCCAACGGTGTCTCTGGTGCCCAAAATGCGCACCGCTTTCAAGTAAATCCTTGATTGTTACTTCTATGTTTTGTGTCTGTGCCAAGCCTTGTCCCTATATATTGACGATAGCATCCCTCCTTATTCTCTCTAGACTGCCTAGAGAGGCACGGAAGAATTTCGGTCTTGGTTATAATTAAGATCTAGTCGGAAGGCCATTTTGAAGAAAATGACCCCCGAAGAGGTCTTGCTGATAACGAAAGCGCCTGATCAGAATCGAACTGACACAAGTAGCTTGGAAGGCTACGGTTCTACCATTGAACTACAGGCGCGGAAAAAAAACTGACGTTACTGTACCGCAGGAGGCTTTTTTTTCCAACAGTAAAATTGAGATTTTCAGTACATTTAACCTATTCTAGAATAGGCTCTTGATCAGTTAAAGGGGGATCTTACGTTATGGACCCGAGTATTCCTTCCAAAGCTAACCGCGTGTTGAACCTCATCATCCTCGGTTTGCTCCTCATTTTGATCCGAGTCTGGTACTTGGCCATTATCCAACATGATGCTCACGTGAGTCTTGCTCGCAAACCTCAAAGAAAGTCAGTCATTGAAAAAGTTGAACGAGCTACGATACGTGACCGCTTCAACATCCCATTGGCGCTCAATAAGATACAATATAATGCAGCGGTTTGCTATGCCGATATCCGACACATTCCGAGTGTGCGCTGGAAGAAGGAGTCGGATGGAACGCGCACCAAAATTTACGCTCGAACCGCCTATATCAAAGAACTCTCAGAGCTTCTTGCAAAGGAACTCCAGATGGAAGCCCAAGAAATTGAAGACACTATTCACGGAAAGGCATCCCTTTTTCCTCACACCCCTTTTATTCTTAAAGAAAACCTCTCAGAGGAACAGTTTTTCAAATTAAAATTCCTTGAAAAAGATTGGGTCGGAATCCGAACGGAACGGGGATCTGTCCGCACGTATCCTTTGGGTAAAACGGGGGCGGATCTCATTGGATATTTAGGGGCAATAAGCTCTAATGAATATGTCAAAGTAGCTCAAGAGATTAAGCTCTTGCAGTCTTATGTCTCAGAGAGGGAAGCTGGGGAAATGCCCTTCCTTCCTAAAGGGTATACAAATCCGCTTGAAGTAAGGGAGAGGCTCAAACACCTTCAAGAAAAAACTTATACAATTAACGATCTTGTCGGAAAAACAGGAATCGAGGCGCAGTTCGATGAGGAGCTCCGGGGGTATTTTGGAAAAAAAATCCACGAAGTGGACATCAAGGGAAATTTTTTAAGAGAACTTCCCGGTTCTCGAACAGCCGTTCCTGGGCAGCGCATCTTGCTTTCCATTTCTGCCGAACTCCAGGAATTTGCGGAGCGTCTTTTAGCCGAAAATGAACAATTTCGCGAATCTCATGAAAGAAACGATTCATTTTCCTTAAAAGAACCTTGGATTCGCGGGGGGGCAATCGTAGCCATGGATCCCTATACTGGCGAAATCCTTACAATGGCCTCTTACCCTCGATTTAACCCGAACGACTTTATTCCGTCTAAATCCCCAGAGCGAAAAGCTGAAAAACAAGCACAGGTGCGCAAATGGCTTGAAAATGAGATCTACATCAGCGAAATCTGGGATGGGAAACGACCATTAGAAAGGGAGAGATTCAATGCGGGAGAAGGGGGATTTTACGATGAAATCCTCGAAGTCACTTGGCATAGATACTTAGAAGCGATCCTTCCAGAAGGAACTCCCCTGTGGCAAGCGATGCATCACATTACAGATGTCGGATCCGCCTTTGTGCTGCAAAAAGAGTTAGAACAGCTCCTAGAATTATCTGAACAACAAGACATGCGCACACTGATTGCAGCTCTTTATGGAGATGAAAAATACATTGCCTCTCGCACCCCAATTCCTCCCGAGGCCATTTTAGCTGCGCGCACTGCGATGAGCCATCACGCAGATCAAATCATCGCAGCAAAACAACTGATCGATCCTTATCTGCAAGGAGTTCCTCATCATGATGATCAGTTGCTCATCATCGATCTTTGCCGGATGCTCATCTCAACTGACGCTTTTTCTGCTGACTTATTACACCGCGTCTCAAAACAATCGCTTGCATCATTCCGTAGTTTATCGCAATCGGTTGCCGTGGTCGATGGGATCCTCAAAGAACATGCCCGCGCATGGTTTCATGAAATCAACTTTCAAGAATGGAGAAATGCCCATTTCAAAGACTTTCTAAAAGAGAAGCGAAAAGAAGAAAAAGAAAAAAGGCACTATACGCGCCCCTATACGGAATATCTCGAACAAATGGAGCGCTCCCAATTCACAGAATTTTGGGATACTCATCGCTGGGCGTTTACGATGCATTTGCTGCTCGGATCGGAGATACCAAGCCCCTATCATACGCGAATCGATGCGCTTCAGAAACAAGAAAAGAAACTCCACCTACATGCTGAGAGGCTCCAGAGTGTTTTAAAACGTCTGCCTGAAGAATTAGCTCTTCCTTATTTACAATCGATGCGCTCTTTTGAAGCGCTAACCCGACCTCTTTATGGAACTTACCGCACACTGCGCACTACGAAAGGAGTTCAACTCGAAAAACACCTCGCTGCAGCCTTCTACCCATCCTTGGGTTATGGTTATGGAAGATCGGAAGCATTCCGCCAATCGACCCCTTCTGGCTCGGTATTTAAACTCCTTGTTGGCTATCAAGGTCTCTTTGAAAAATATCAGGAATTAGATGCGAAAGATGAAAGTCTTGAAGGTCTAAATCCCCTTACCCTTGTCGATAAACTTGAATGGACTGCAAAACAAGGAAATCCCTCTCAAGTCTTTGGACACTCACTTGATGGTCAAATCTACAGACGGTTTCATAAAGGGGGAAGATTGCCGCGCAGTCACCCGAATGTCGGTAAAATTGATTTAATTGGAGCCCTAGAGCAATCGAGTAACCTCTACTTCCCGATTTTAGCTGCAGAATATATTCAACAT
>CAYWSY010000109.1:0-5331 GCA_964461105.1 uncultured bacterium | reverse complement strand
AATCCGGGGCTTTGAATCAGTCCCTTAGGGTGCCTTTGAACCGGAAGGGGTATATCGTGTCTAAGGAGGAATTTGAAGCTTATTTAAAGCCTGACAAGTCGCTTCTGGAAGTATTAGATCAATGTCCATATCCTGAAGTTGATTTAGATGTCAGAAGCAGAAAAGATGTAATTAGAGAAATTGACTTATCTTTGCTTTACTGATCTGTTTCTTAAATCTCCCTTTCAAACCATTTTAATGAGGATGTCTCTTTTTGGCTTCTTAGGTTCGGCAGAAGAGATCTGTTTGCCTTTTTTGGATGGTCATTATGCGTCTCTGATAACAGTGTTGAGCGAGATATAAATTTATTTAAAGTTTGCTCGCTTCCGCTAGGAGTGGAGGAGTTGTGAAATTTTATTTATTAGGGCTCGAAGTTGTATTAATCTATTTAAAAGTCATTTGGTTTGATTTTAACTAGCTTGTTATCAGGTTGTTGGCTTTTTGAAAAAAATGTTGATTTTTGTTGTATAATGTGATACTATAATTTCATATTAATAATATTTAAAAAGGAGATTTATGATATCTTTGTCAGGATTGGACACTCGAAGCTCACTTGATCTCAGAGAGAATGAACTTAGCGATAAAGAAGCTATTAAGATAGCAGACGCTCTTAGGTCAAACTCAACTCTAATCTCACTTAATCTGAGGTTCAACAAAATTGGCCCTAAAGGAGCACTCCAGATAGCAGACGCTCTTAGGTTCAACTCAGCTCTTACGTCACTTGATTTGGAGTGCAACCAAATTGGCCCTGAAGGAGCCTCTGAGATAGCGCGCACCCTTAGCTCAAATTCAACTCTATGCACACTTAATCTGAGGTTTAACAAAATTAGCGATATTGGAGCCACTGATACAGCACACGGCCTTAGCTTAAACTCAACTCTTACGTCAATTGATCTGGGAAATAACGAAATTGGTGATATTGGAGCCACTGATATAGCACGTGCCCTTATCTCAAACTCAAGTCTAAGCTCACTTGATCTGGCGTTCAACAAAATTGGTCCTGAAGGAGCTACTGAGATAGCAGAAGCCTTAATCTCAAATCCAACTGTAACCTCACTTTGTCTGGCAATTAACCGAGTCAGTACGGATGTACTGAGCGACATCGATTCAATTCTCGAAAGGAATTGGCATAACACTGCATTGCGTCAGATTACTTTGTTTGATGTCATGTTGCCTATGCTGGATGAGGAACTCTCTTCATCAGGGGCTTCAAGCTCTGAATAAGGAAATGATCAACTTTTCTTTTGATTGAAATTGCCCTAAGCCTGTGTTGTTAAGATGCAGTGGTTGGGGCATTTTTTTATGCGTCATCGCTGTGTATAGAGAAACAGAGCATTTGAGTATTATCCCCTATTCAGGCATCCTAAATTTAAGACGTACTGTCATCACAAATGATGCTTTGCAGCGAACAGGTAATGAATTTATTATGACTTTGCCCAGGCCTCCATATAGTGCAAAAGATGTGAAGGCGGCCCGCGCTTATCTTGATGATGATAAGGTGGGGTTGCTTTCATTTTCTGAAGGAACGTATCAGGTTGAGGTGAGGGAGCCGAAGAAGAAGAGCTTCTGGCCTTTTTTGCAATTGGATGATGCAGGGAATGTTCGCGATGGGTTTTGCAGCTGTCCTGAGGCAGAAAAACATCAATCATGTCCTCATTTGGCAGCGGCTTACTTAAAAATTTTTAATGGCCATGCAACGCCCATTCATGTCCGCTTCCGCACTTCGTTTTGGAATCAGTTGGGCCAAATGGCGTGTAGGCGCCATGGCTATGATCCGAAGATCATGAAAAAAACTCCGAACAGATACGAGGCGCATTCAGTGACTGCAAAGTGTTTGCTGACCATTGAACCGCTTAAAGCAGCTGCCCGCAAGCAATTAGAAGAACTGCTTTTCAAGCGTGTTGAGCCAACCGAAGAGACGTCGCTTAAATTTTCAAATCTGCCTGCAGATGAACTGAGTCTTTGGAGAGAGGGGCGCCCAAGTCCTCAGCTTCTCTATGAGCTTTCCTTTTGGTCTGATCTGGCAAAGTGGTGGATGCAGCTTAGCGAAGGAATGGAGTCGTATTCAATTGTGTTTGAAGGAGAGGGTCTTCCAAAATGGGTTGAGATCCGCTTTGCTTCTCAAGTGGTGCGCAATTACATTGCCGAGGCTAACTGGCCACAGCTCATTGAATCGCTCAATTCTGTTAAATCTCCTTTGCTAGTTCACGAGTTTCGAGATGAGAGAATTGAGGCGATTCACTATGACAAGGAATCTCGGGGTTTTAAGATTGAGTTTGCACCTTTAGGTCCTGGCCTGCAGGCTCAACGAGAAAAAGGAGTTTTGGAAAAAGGGATCGAGATTGGAGACTGGGTGCTCGTTCCCCATGTGGGCTTTTTTCCTGCGCGGGTCGATCCGATCTTTAGAGAATCTGTAATTCCGATGGAAAAAATGGCTTCCGTGTTGCATCAACATGCGCCCATTATTCAGAAATATCTTGTGGATATTCCGTTTCATACGGGGGGGATCAAGGCCCAATATGCGGTCTGTTTCGATGCGCAAGAACATCTGCATATCGCATGTTATGTCTTTGAGCCGGGAGATCTACAAACTCCCTTTGCTGCCTATTTCGGATCATGGGTCTATCTAGAAGAGAAGGGGTTTTATCTTTTGGAGCAGTTGCTCTTCGATGGAGTTGAAAAGGTGATTGCGCGAGATCAGGTTGGAGAATTTGTCAATCGTCACCGCGTTTGGCTCAATGGATATGTTGGGTTTCAGACTCACGTTTCGAGCATTGAATCTCAAATGACCTATTCTGTTGACCTTAAGGGAAGTTTGCGCTTTGAATCGGGGCTTGAATTTGCGGCAGAAGGCGGGGAGTTTATCGATTTTGGAGAGTGGATCTACCTTAAGGGGAAGGGCTTTTTTGCCAAACGGATGGGAAGAAGTGGTGCATTGATCCATCCGGAGATGTCGATTGGACGCTCTGATGTGAGCCGATTTGTGCGCACGCATCGAGATGAGCTTGAGGGGATCCAAGGTTTTTTTACAACACGGTGTCCTGTTGAAAAAAGTGGCTTAGAGATTTTCTTAAATGAGGATGGGAAAATTGTTGTGCGCCCTCGTTTTCAGTTGTTTTCTCCATACACACTTGAAAAAGTGGTCATGTATGGAGACTACACGTATGTTCCAAATGAAGGGTTTTGCGAGATTCCGTTTGAAAAGCGCCTTCCAGAAGGGCATGTCCACGAACATGTGGTAAGCCAGTCGGATGAACCTTTTTTTATCGCTTATGAACTGGAGTCAATTAAGGATCACATTCTCTCAATCCAAAAGGAATTACAGCGCCCATCAGAGTTATTTGTGCGCATCAAGCAGATGCGTCGGCATGCGCGTACAAAAGGGGCTGAATGGCTGATTGATCTGACTTATGAATCAGAGTTGGGATCGGTGGATGCATTTACGATTTGGAAGGCTCTTTCTTTGCAGAAGCGATATGTCTTTACTACAGCCGGGTTAATTCTCTTGAAGCATCCTCGGTTTAATTGGCTTAAAAATCTTCCAAAAAAGAAATGGCTTAAAGAGGGAAAGCAATTGCGCTTGACCACTCTTGAATGGATGCGCCTTTGTGTGTTTGATGACCTTCGTGGCCCGGAGGGGAATACTTCTGAATCGATGGATACGCGCAAGGTGCTTCAAGAGCTCCATACCTTCCATACGGATATCCCGATCAATTTAGAAGGATTTAAAAGTGATCTGCGCCCTTATCAAGAAACGGGAGTCAAGTGGCTGTGGTTTTTATATTGCCATGGACTTTCAGGACTGTTGTGCGATGAGATGGGATTGGGAAAGACCCACCAAGCGATGGGAATTATGGCGGCTGTGAAGAATCAGCCTGAAAAGGAGGGGTTGAAGTTTTTGGTTGTCTGTCCCACGTCTGTGATTTACCACTGGCAAGAGCTATTAAAGCGATTTTTACCCGATATGAAGGTCCATGTCTTTTATGGGATTGCTCGGAAGCTCGATCCCTTTTTAGAGCAACATGGGGTGCTGCTCACTTCATACGGAACCTTGCGCAGTGAAAAGCAAGCCTTATCTAAAATTGAATTTTCGATCGCTATTTTTGATGAAACGCAAATTGCAAAAAATATCCATTCTCAAACGCATAAGGCGCTTAAAAAAATCCAAGCTGGAATGCGCGTGGGGTTAAGCGGGACACCGATTGAAAATCGATTGCTCGAGCTCAAAGCGCTTTTTGATGTGATTGTACCAGGCTACATGCCAACGGAGGCACATTTTAAGGAGCTATTTGTCAATCCGATTGAAAAGAATCAAGATCCTGAGCGCAAGGCTCTGCTCGCTCGTTTTGTGCGCCACTTCATTTTGCGCAGAAAAAAATCGGAGGTTTTGCTTGAGCTTCCAGAGAAAGTTGAAGAGCTTGCGTACTGTGATCTCTCTTCCCATCAGCGCGAGTTGTACCGAGAGACATTTTTAAAGCATAAACAGGGGTTGATGCGGGATCTTCAAGATGGAGGCAAGCCCGTTCCTTTCATGCATGTGTTTGCCCTTCTCTCTAATCTGAAGCAAATCTGTGATCACCCGTGTTTAGTGACTAAAAAGTTTGACGAGTTTCAAAAAATGAAGTCGGGCAAATGGGATCTATTTGTCGAGTTGCTTCAAGAGGCGCGCGAGAGTGGGCAGAAGGTGGTTGTCTTTTCTCAATATCTTGACATGCTTTCTATGATTGAAGCGTATTTAACTGAGAATCAGATTGGGTTTGCTGGGATTCGGGGGAGCACACGCAACCGGAAGCATCAATTGGATACGTTTCGCGATGACCCTCAATGCGAGGTGTTTGTAGCTTCTCTTCAAGCTGTTGGTGTCGGGGTGGATCTTGTTTCGGCCTCGGTGGTGATTCATTACGACAGGTGGTGGAATCCTGCTCGGGAAAATCAGGCTACCGACCGGGTGCACCGGATTGGACAGAATCGCGGAGTTCAGGTGTTTAAAATGATCACCAAGGACACGATTGAAGAGCATATCCATCGGTTGATTGAAAAGAAGATGTCTTTATCTGAAGGGGTGCTTGGATTTGATGATCAGGATCAGATTAAGGGGTTAGATCGGCAGGATCTGCTTGAGTTATTGAGGTTGATCGACCGGGATGTTGTGGGGAACTGTTAATTTCTCATCTCTTAAGATAAATCGATGTAGTGGCCTGATGAAGATCTTCACCTGCTGCGAGCCCTCCTTTATCTCAGCGGACGCGAGAAAACTCGGTCCTTTAGAGGGACTTGCAAAAATAAAGTGTC
>CAYWSY010000108.1:0-5507 GCA_964461105.1 uncultured bacterium | reverse complement strand
AAGCCCCCGCCTTTAGGCGGGGGAGCAGTCACATTAGGGGGACTTGCAGATACTGTTGCAGTGATCCTCACGCAACCGCTTGATTACTTAAAAACCCGTATTCAAGCAGGGGAATGGAAACAGATTCGAGAAGAATTCGGATCTTGTAAAACAGGGACCCCTCCGATCCATCAGCTATGGAAAGGAACGCTTCCAAATTGTACGGGAGCCATCCCCAATGGAGCCCTTCCATTTTTAATCAACGGACTGACACAACGTTACCTGTTTCATACAGACGCGTTGACCGATGGTCAAAAAATTGCCAATGGGCTTTTAACAGGAGCGCTCGCGTCGTTCTGTATTGCTCCTTTAGACCGTGTGTGTAAAGTGCAGCAATTTGAAACAACGCCTCTGTCCTCTAAACAGGCAATAGAGCGTGTCATTGCCCAAGAAGGGATGAAGGGCTTTTTTAAAGCTGTGCCTCCCATTGCTGTGCGAGACGCGATCACGTTTGGAACCTTTTTTGGCGTGCGAAGAGTTGTCGAGGATCGATTAGATGAGGTGATTCCTCATGATGGAACGCGAGCGATTGTGGCAAGTGGGGTTACAGGGGTGATGGCAGGCGTGTTAAGTAACCCTGCAGACCTTGCGAATACTCGTATTCAAGGGGATACTTCGGGCAAGAGCCTAAACTTGATTTCAGCGCTGCGTTCCATTGTCATCGCAGAAGGGAAACAAGCTCTCTTTAAAGGGGTAGTGCCCCGAGGGATCTTCATGGGGGCGTATTCGATTGCATTAGGATATGCAGCGGATAGGATCAAGCCCCATATGCCTGGAATCTTCACGCGATAGTGCTTGGGGGGTAATCCCAAGCTTTGTAAGGGGGGCGAACACCCCCTTACTTTTTCATGGTCAAGTCTTGTCAAAAACCGGTTGTTCGGGCATCTTTTATCTTTTTTAAAGAGAGAAGATATGAGAAAAAGCTGTCTTGTTGTATTTGTTGCTTGTGTCGCTTCCTTGGGAGCTATTCATTCAGGTGGTCATGTGGACTACTGTATTGAACAGCAGATTGCGGATGAAGAGGCATTTAATTTAATTCAAACCAATATTCTGAACTTACGTAATGCCAATATTGTCAGGGATTCAGCTGAGGAATTGATCTTTCTTCTTAAGGAAGGATACAGAATAGACCCTTATAATATGACTCTATTGATTGAGACGTTAGATCACGCTAATGCCCTTCCAAGTGCAGCTCAAGTCATCAATGTTTCCATTGAAGAAGGGGACATGATAACAGAGAGTCATTTGATGACGTTGATCGACATGTTAAAACACGCGAATCCAGCAAGTCGGGTTGAAGAGATTTTAACGAAATGTATTGCGCATGGGGTTCCATTTCGAGTTGAGCACCGATTGGCGCTTATCTATAGCTTAGCCCATGCAGGGGCAATAGGTCATGCAACAAAGGTTCTTCTGATTGCTGTTAACAATCGGATCCCATTTGGTCCGAGAGAGCTTGCAGCGTTAGCTGAGGTCAGCAATGTTGCAAACGCCAAAAGTAGTGTGCAAAAAATCCGTAAAGCTCTTCATGAAAGATAAGTCAAGATACTTAAAGCGTTTTTTCAGAATTATTGATTAGACTACGGTTCTTGGAATGAGTTACAATGACATTTTTCACACATCAGTCGAGGTTGTTCATGCCAGGTTTACCTAAATGTACCAAATGTGGCTCTTCTTATACGTACGAGGATGGTTCTATGTATATTTGTCCCGATTGTGGGAATGAATGGGCGGTTTGCGATGAGAAGAATGGTGGGGCAGGACAGGCTGTTGTGAAAGATGCTTATGGCAACATCCTTCAGGATGGTGACACGGTAACAATTATTAAAGATATCAAGGTCAAAGGCTCTTCATCTTCTTTAAAAGTCGGAGTAAAAGTAAAAAATATTCGTTTGGTGGATGAAGTTAACGGACACAATATTGAAGCGAAGGTTCCAGGTTTCGGTCAGATGATGCTGAAAGGCGAGATTGTAAAGAAAAGCAATTAGAGGGTGTTTGCAAAAGATGCTTCAAGTTATTTCGGTATAATGGATTGCAAAAATGGATGAGAAATGTTTGTGGACTGAATCTCGCGCTCGTTTGCTATTAGTTCGTCGTTCTGAAGAAGTGCATCTTAACTGGCTATTTCTCCCAGGAGGGCCAGGATTGGGCTCTGAGTCTCTACTCCCTTTAATAAATATCCTTGAGTTGCCGGGAAATCTGTGGTGTTTAGATTTGCCGGGAGATGGATCTAACATCACGGAAGACAGCGTTAAATCGTTTAGCAACTGGTCTTCAGCGCTGATCGAAGCGGTTAGTACTTTTGATCGGGTTGTTTTAGTGGCTCACTCTACAGGGGGGATGTTTGCTCTTTCTGTGCCAGAAATGGAAAGTCTTCTGCAAGGGCTTGTTTTATTGGATTCAGCGCCAAGTAGCCAGTGGCAAACTTTGTTTGCTGAAGCGGTAAAAAGCTTTCCGATTCCAGAGTTAGAGCTTCTTCAGGGCAAGTACAAGAATGCTCCTAGTAATGAAGGATTGAAGGTACTTACCCTGGCTTCAGCTCCCTATCTTTTTACTTCAAAGGGACAAGCTGCTGGTTTAAAAATGCTAAGCAACCTTCCTTATAACTACGAGGTTTGTCAATGGTCTGAAGAGCACTTTGATCATACTTATCATGCGAAGTGGATCCCTCGATCAATCCCTACGCTCATCTTGCATGGAGAAAACGACCTGGTTACCCCGCAAAAACTGTTCATTGAAAGCAAAGAGTGGCTCCGAGTCAATATCGTTTATAAATCGGTTGCGCATGCAGGTCATTTTCCTTGGATTGAGAATCCAATGGACGTTTTAGCTGCGTTTAAAGAATATTATGCTTTGTTGACTGATTCTGACAGATGATGCTCAAATCTAAGCATTGATAAAAGCACTAGATTTATGATGGTTGAGATACCCAAACTTCCTATTGGAGAGCGAGAATGTTTTTGCGTTTATCATGTTATCTCACTTGTTTCTTCTCTTGCATCATTCTCAATGTGATGGCAGCTCCAGTTGTAACTTCTGTGTCGCCTACAAATGGTGGAATTGCAGGAGGAAATGTTGTAATGATCAATGGTTCGGGCTTTTCTGGTGCTACAGCTGTTGACTTTGGTCCTCGGCCAGCGGCCTCTTTTATTGTTATCACTGACACTTTGATTTCCGCTACAGTCCCTGCTGGTTCGCCAGGAACGGTTGACGTGCTAGTTACAGCGTCTGGACAATCTCCCCCGTCTCCAAGCGATTTTTATACTTACACGACCGTAGGGTGGCAGGGAATCATTTCATCTTCAATTGTGGGGCCTGATGCGGTGATTTTATTTAGTACGGCTACTAACACCTTTAACGTATCGATTCCAGGGGCAGACGCCTCTATTGCAGCAGTTCCTACTCCTAATGGTGTGTTTATTTATACAGCCAATACATCACCCGCTGGCTTTTCTGTCATTGATGTGGCAACTGACACGCTGATTTTGACTGTTCCCACTTCCGTAGGCGATGGGGCATTTGATATTATAGTCAACCCTTCTGGAACGAGGATTTATATTTCTAACAATACTTCCGGTTATGTGACTGTTGTGGATACGAGTACAAATACAGTCGTTACAGATATTTTTATCGAACCCAATATTGGACCTTTATCGATCACTCCTGATGGTGCTACGGTATATGTAGGTGGTTTTACTTCAGGTTCGGTTATTCCGATAGATACAGCCACGAATACGGTTGGAACAGCAATAGTTACAGGGGGATTTCCCGGTAAAATTTATATTAATTCCGATGGTGAGAAAGCGTTTATTCCTGTCTTTTTTTCCTCTGAGGTTTTAGTAATGGATGTCTCTACACAAATGATTACGAATTCTATTTTGCTGCCTCCAGGATCAGGTCCCTATGGTTCCTCTCTTCTTCCTAATGGGACAAAACTCTATGTGGCCAATATTGCTTTAAACACATTATCGGTAATTGATGTGACTAGTGAAACATTAATGACTACCATCACCTTACCCAATCCACCAGCTGGAACTTTTTGGGCAGCTGCCACACCTGATAGCGCAACAGTTTATGTGATTAGTGATACAGATAATCTCGTCATTCCGGTAGATACACAGACGGATACGGTAGGCCCTCTTTTTTCTGGAGGGATGCCAGGTTTTGTAGACTTAACGATTTCGCCTGATCCAGCTCCGGTGGCAGCTTTTACGATAACGCCTAACTTCGCAGGTTCTCCTAGCATCTTCGATGCCTCGATGTCTCTCTCTCCGATAGGAACAATCGCGTCTTATGCATGGGATTTTGGCGATAGTGTAACGGCCATAACGGCTTCCCCATTCATTAACCATACTTATGCTCATCCAGGAAGCTACACAGTTACACTAACTGTAACGAATTCTGCTGGAACATCTACCACACAAGTTTTTTCTAGTGGGTTTATGAGTAATAATGGGGGACCTATAGCGACTCTAAGTCAGGGGTTGCAATCTCCGCAGGCACCCCCAACCGGTTTACGTGGATCCCAGACAGCATGCCGATACCCATCGCAAACAGACTATGTAAATGTGTTAACCTGGCGCGCTCCTTTGTCTGGAGCAGCGCCTGCTTATTATGAAATTTCTCGTAATTCGCTGGCCCATTTGATTGGGACTGTTCCAGGAAGGGACCCGCTGGTTTTTAGAGATCACAATCGTAAAAAAAATACCAAATACACGTATTATGTTGTAGCCGTGGATAGTTCTGGAATCAGGTCAGCTCCTGAAATTATTGTTGTTAACCCTAATCATTAAAGTATCGAATGAAATACCTTATTAGCTCCTTTTGTATTATATTCTTCAGTTCTATTCCGATCTGTGGGTGCGCTCAGCCGTGGACTTTAGAAGGCAAAGCAGGCGCTTTTATTCCTACGTCCAGCAAGATGCGTCATATTTTTAGTACTGCCTTGCCCTTTCTTGAGTTAGAGGGGGGGTATCAATTCTCTTCGAATTGGAGCGCTTGGGCAGGTGTTGGATACATTTGGGGGGAAGGTAAATCGTTGGGTTGCGATTCAAAAACCACAATTGATGTCGTTCCTTTTTCCTTAGGGATCAAGTGGTTTTTTCCATTAGCCTCCCGCATCAACGGATTTTTAGGTGTTGGTGGTTTATGGACTCTTTATAGGAACCATGATTATTCCCAATCGGTTCATCAGCATATTTCGGCCAATGCTGGTGGTGTTATTGCAACAAGTGGTTTGCAATACCGTTTAGTTGGAACATGGTTTCTCAATTTTTTTGCAGAATATATGTATCAGCACTTTGCTTTTAGTAAAGTGTATTCGGAGCATTTCACTTATCGACATGATGTTAATATGAGTGGAACTAAAATTGGCTTGGGCATCCTTTATAACTTTTAGAGATACATATACTGAGTCCACTTCAAAGTTAGAGAAATTTCTGCCTCAGCATCTTCACTTTTTCGCTTGT
>CAYWSY010000107.1:0-5972 GCA_964461105.1 uncultured bacterium | reverse complement strand
GCGGGAGCTTTCAATTCAGTCCTTTAGGGTGCCTTTGAACCGGAAGGGGTATATTTCTTAAAGACACTCGTTGACACTGGGCATCCCCCTATACTATAGTCTTTTTCTATATGAACATTCTCTATGTGCTTCTCTTAGTTCCGTTGTGTTTACTAGGGAGGTCTCTTCAGGCAGAGGCCTTGCCGTTGACTGCGCTTATCGATATTGCTTTAAAAAATAATCCGGAAACCCAGATGGCCTGGGCAAATGTCCATCGAGCTCAAGCCGCAACTGGAATGGCTAAGGCAAGTTTATATCCTCAAGTAGACGTCCAGGCGAATGTTGCTCACGGAAGAGAAGTCAAGTATCCCAATGGTCCTGAAACGGTCTTTACGAATTATGGCGCGGATCTGTGCCTCAATTATTTATTGTTTGATTTTGGAGAAAGGCAAGCAACAGTCCAAGCAACACGGGAGGCTCTAAAAGCAGCTCGGTGGTCCACCGATTTTACGTTGCAAAAAATTGTTTCTAAGGTTGCTGCCCATTATTACGAATACATCAACGCGCATCAAATTCTTGAAACTAAAAAACAAGCTTTAGCCGATGCGTTGGTGATTTTGGATTCTGCAGAACATCTTCACAGGGCAGGTCTTCGCTCGATGACCGATTTAACAACCTCTAAAGCGACTGTTGCACAAAATCAGATGGAGATTGCAAGAGCGCGCGCGCAAGAGAAAATTGCCTATGGAAAGTTGTTAATGACATTGGGTGTAGCTCAGGATTCCTCTTTGGAAATTGAAATGATTCCAGAACAGATCTTCCACCCGCAAGTCTCAGAAGGGGTTCCAGCGCTCATAGCCTTGGCAGAAGAGCAACGGGCAGATCTTCTTGCAAGACAAGCTCATTTAGGCGAGATGGAATCTCGGTATACGCGCGCAAAGCGGGCATTTTTGCCTAAGTTGCGGTTTAATGGACTCGGGGGATGGGATGAATATGCGAAGCATCAAGATAGCGGATATAATTACACCGTTGGCTTAGCGCTTGATATTCCCTTATTTCGCGGGTTTGAATCGACCTATCTCAAACAGCAAGCTTCCGCAGAGGTCGACCTCTCCTTAGCAGAAATCAAAGAGCTTCAAAACGCGATCGCTTTGGAAGTGCTTTCATTTAGTGCGTCCGTAACAGGATCTAGCGAAGCGCTGATGTGGAGTGGTCAATTTCTCGACGAGGCTCAAAAATCTTATGATGGGTCACTTGAAAATTATAAAGCGGGCTTACAAAACATTTTTGATTTAATTCAAGCACAGCGCAATTTAGCCGATGCGCGATTGAGACAAACCCAGGCGCGCACTGAGTGGCTCGTCTCGATAGCTGAACTTGCATTTGCTACCGGGAGTATTTTAAAATGAAACGTGTCATTTCGCTATTAGCACTCATGTTAGCAGGGTGCTCAGGAAAGCCAAAGGAAGTTGCCTTTGAACCCCCTCCGGTTCCTGTTTTAGCCTCACGAGCGGAGGTGCGCGATGTTTCTCTATATTTGGAAGCGATGGGAATTGTCAAAGCCTCTCAAACAGTAGACATTAAACCTCAGGTCACGGGAAAGATTACAGGCGTTCATTTTACAGAAGGCTCTTTGATTCAAGAGGGAGATCTCCTCTATACAATCGAGCCAGCTCCCTATGAAATTAGGGTCCGAGAGATGAAAGCCCATTTGGCTCAAAACACAGCGCATCTCTCAAATGTAAAAAAGAAATTAGAGAGATTCCGTACTTTAAGTAAGCAAGATCTCATTGCGCAAGTGGAGTGGGATGAAGTAGAGACGCAAGTTTCTCTTTATAAGGCACTCGTTCAAGCAGACAGCGCGCGCGTTCGGTTGGCAAAACTCGATCTTGAACATTGTCGGATCTTAAGCCCTATCACAGGGATTGCAGGAAAAGTGGTGATGCATGCAGGAAATATTGCTGATGGAAGCGCGCTTGTTACCCTGTCGCAAATTGATCCTCTTTACGTCGAATTTAATGTGACCGAAGGGGAGCTTGCTCACATCAACTCATGGGATTTGCCAATTGAAGTGTTCTTAAGCGGAAGTGATACACGTATAGCTTTAGGAAAGGTCAGTTTTGTAGACCCAAGCATCAATCAGAAAACGGGAATGCTCTTGGTCAGAGGGCAGATCGATCAATTAAAACAACAGGTGCGTCCGGGACAGTCTGTAAGAGTTCATCTCATTTACGGGCGCCAAGAGCAATCGGTCATGGTTCCACTGAAAGCAATTAAAACTAATCAACAGGGAACCTATGTCTTCTCCATCAAAGATGACAATACAGTTGAGTCGCGTCCTGTCAAATTAGGTCGCGAAGAAAAGGGGATGATTGTGGTAGAAGACGGCGTTGATTGGGGCGATAAAGTTGTGACAGAAGGACACTCCCGCTTATTTCCAGGCTCGAAGGTTGAGGAGAAAAAATGAACTTTTCTTCCCTGTTCATCAAAAGACCTGTTATGGCAACCATCTTGATGCTGGGAATGTTGGGATGGGGAGTGGTTTCATTTTTTAAACTTCCTGTAACCGATCTTCCCAGCGTTGATTATCCCATGATCAACGTCCAGGCGGTTTATTCAGGGGCAAGCCCTGAGGTGATGGCGCGCATCGTGACCTCCCCGTTAGAAAAAGAATTGATTAACATCCAGGGAGTCAAAACGGTCACCTCCCATAGTAGCCGGGGGATTGCGTGGATCACGCTTCTATTTCACCTTGAACAAGATATTGATGAAGCTGCTCATGAAGTGCAAGAAGCGATTCGCAGAGCAGCAAGCGCCCTTCCTCCTGACATTGATCAAACGCCAGTTCTTTATAAGGCGAACGCCCATCAAGAGAGCATCATTTATCTTGTCCTAACGTCTCCAACTGCGACCTTGGCAGAGCTCTATGATTACGCCCATACCCGAGTGGAACAAAAAATTGCCCGGATTGAAGGAGTTGGAAAGGTTCTTGTGCATGGCTCTCCGTATGCAGTCCGTATCCAGCTCAATCCCGAACGCATTTCAGCTCGCCATTTGACCTTTGATGAGGTTAGAGCAGCGATTGAAATGGCAACAGGGATGCATCCTCTTGGCGTCTTAGACACCCCTGGTCGAAAATTCACCTTGGAAATTCCAAGTGAGTACAAAAATGCAGCAGATTTCTCTCAACTGCTGCTAGCTCCAGACGTGCGCTTAAAAGATGTCGCACAAATCACTGATGGATTGGAATCGGAAGAGGTTTACCACTTCCTGACACCAAGTAGCAATGAGCTCGCTGTTGTATTAGGCGTTCAAAAGCAAGCAGGCGCCAATGCCGTCACCATTTCCAAGGAGATCCAGCGGCTACTTCCAGAAATGCGCGCTGAATTGCTCTCCACGATGGAACTTCAAGTCTGGTTTGATAAAGCGCATTGGATCAGGGAAGCCATCGAAGATGTTGAATGGTCGCTCATCTTGGCATTTGGCTTGGTTGTTGGGGTGATTTACTTTAGTTTGCGGCGGATGCGAGAAACCCTCATCGCGGCGACAGCCCTTCCGCTTTCTGTCATCGGCACCTTTATTTTTATGCAGATGATGGGATTTAATATTGACCTGCTCTCACTTCTAGCGCTCACTCTTGCAATGGGATTTGTGATCGATGATGCCATCGTCGTCTTAGAAAATATCGTCCGCCATCAAGAAAAGGGATTATCTTCTCAAGAAGCGTCGCTGACCGGATCGAAGCAAATTGGGTTCACCGTGTTATCGATGACCTTATCGCTCATCGCCGTCTTTATCCCCCTCATTTTTATGAAAGACATCACGGGGCGGTTGTTTAGAGAATTTAGTTTAACGCTTGCCATTTCAATTGCTGTGTCTGGATTCGTCTCTTTAGCTTTTACCCCGATGCTCTGCAGCACATTTCTAAAAACCCATCTTGGTACCGCGCCAACAAAAGCCCCATTTCTTCTTTCCTTTTATGAACGCACGCTTCAAAAATGTTTAAAGTATAAAAAAACCACCCTTTTTTCAGCCCTAGGCCTTGTCGCAGCAACAGGCGTGTGCTTCCGCTTCCTTTCTGTTGATCTGTTTCCCGAAGAAGACCGGGGATTTATTTGGAGCTGGGTACAAACTCCTACAGGACTTTCTGCAAAAGATGCTGAGTTGTATCAGAATAAACTCACTCCCATCGTCCAACAACATCCCGCTGTAGAAAGCGTAGTCACTTTAAATTTCAAAGATTACTACGTTTATCTTTTGCGCTTAATCGCACCAGAAAAGCGAGCCTCTCAAGGGGAGACCGTGCGCGTTTTGCAAGAGCAGCTCAATGCAATTCCCGGAACCCAAGCCTTTATGAGAGGCGTGCAGCTCATCTCATCTGCAATGGGAGGTCATGCAAAATCCAACTATCAATTCGTCCTAAAAGGATCTGATTTCAACGAAGTGCGCGCAGCTGGCGAAGCTCTCAAGCAGAAGATGCTCGGCATGTCCCAATTTGTGAATCCAGACCTCAATTTGCAAGCAGACAGCCCCGTGCTCGAGGTCAGTGTCAATAATACCCAAGCAGAAAAGCTCGGATTCACACGTCAATCGATTCAACATCTGCTTCAACTCGCTTATTCTGGTGGAAGCGTTGGTAAAATTGAAAAGGACGCAGAGCGCTATAACGTGATTCTCGAGCTCGATCCACGCTTTCAAAAAAACACAGCAGCCCTCTCCAAACTCTATTTACGCGCCCCATCAGGCGATGCAGTCCCATTAAAAGCTATTGCAGAGTGGAAGGAAACGGTTGGCATGCAGAACATCGAACATATCGATCTACTTCCAGCGCTAGTTCTCTCTTTTAACATTGGCAAGGATACGGCAGCCAATCAAGCTCTCGATGAGCTCAAAGCGCTTGCCGCAGAAACGCTGCCTTCCTCCGTCTCTGGAAAATTAGAAGGGATGGCAGATATGGTCGATTCCACGACAACAGATACAGTGATGCTCCTTGTTCTTGCCTTTGTGGCCATGTACGCAGTGCTTGCCATTCTCTATGAAAGTTTCATCCACCCCTTAACGATCCTCTCAAGCCTTCCCTTTGCTTGCCTAGGCGGGATCTTGACTCTCCTCATCTTTAAAGAGCCCCTTTCACTCTATAGTATGGTGGGCTTTTTGCTTCTCATTGGGATTGTCAAAAAAAATGGGATCATGCTTGTCGACTATGCGCTTGAAGGGCAGCGCCAGCATCAGCGCACACCGTATGAAGCAATTACTGAGGCATGCCGCATTCGGTATCGTCCGATCATGATGACCACGATAGCAGCCATTTTCGGCGCGCTGCCAATCGCTTTAGGGATTGGCCCTGGCGCAGAAACTCGAAGAGGCCTTGGCCTTGTCATCGTAGGCGGCCTGCTCTTTTCCCAATTCCTGACCCTCTACATCACGCCGATGATCTATCTATTCTTTGAAAAGCTGCGATCGAGGAAAGTGGGCTAATTTGAAGTAGTACCAATCAATAACTCAAAGTCGATGCGAAGTGCTTTGGCTAATTTTTTTGCCACTTTTTCACCAATCGTTCTTTCGCCATTTTCCATTTTGGAAATATTTTCCTGACTAACGCCAGTTCGTTTTGCTAATTCCTTTTGGGACAATCCTTCCCTATAGCGAGCACCTCTGAGCGCTAAGCCTGATTTTTTATATTTTGCGATTCGATCTTTAGCGAGCGCCTCCCAGGAAATAGACTCAGATTCGCCATATTTTTCCAAAAAATCTTCAAGTTTTTGCAAGTGCTTTGCAGAAACAAAGGTCAATTTTTTTGCTTTACCAGGCACTTCAATGACAACTTTGCAGGGCGCTTGTTTAGTATGGTGCGCCTTCATGGGTGCCGACATAGGTTACCTCGATTTGTTTAGCTTTTTTATCTATAACTCTCCAGCAGGCGACAAAAGTCGGTTTGCCTCTGTGGAGGTGGCAATGGAAATATCCTTTCTCCAAAGCGCTGAAGTGGGGCC
>CAYWSY010000106.1:0-6002 GCA_964461105.1 uncultured bacterium | reverse complement strand
CTCCCGCAGTTGAATTGCTTGTATGGGGGATAGTATTAAATTAATACAACCCCCCCCATACAAGCAATTCAAATCCGGGGCTTTGAATCAGTCCTTTAGGGGGCCTTTGAACCGGAAGGAGTATATTTAATGGGCCGACACGTTCACCATTTAAGGAATTGCATGAGCAAACACATTTCCATTCCAGATCTCAAGCTTAACTTTTGGCAGCTAGGTTGCATTGCTGGCGCAGCACTGGGACTTCCCGGAATGCTTGTGGGGGGCCAGTTAGCGCATCAATATGGAGCGGGAACTGCATTAATTAGTATTTGTACTGGAAATCTGATTCTTTGGTTATTAGGAATGGGTCTCATTTCTATAGCAAAGACCCGAAATGCGATTGAAAACATTAGAAATTCTCTTGGAAATAGGACTGGGATTGCGGCTGCTCTGATGTTAACAATTGCATTTATCATTTGGTACTCAGTCCAGATCAATGGAGCCTCTCTTGTCGTATCGGGCTTTTTTCAGAATGATTCTTTGCTGAAGATTGGAGTGGGTCTGGGGCTTTTTATTGCAGTTTTGGGAATGGGAGGGATCCTTCTCATTAGGTGGGTATGTGTCGTTTGTATTCCTTTATTGGTTATACTCTCATTTGGATTGATTGGGTTTTCTGATTCCGATGTGAAATGGAACGGAACATTTAGTCTTTCGATGTCGGGGATTTTTTTTGTCATCCTCATGTGGTTGCCTGGAATCTTGAATTTGCCCATGATTTTTCGTCATGCTAAAAATAAATATATGGCAATGCAAGGCCTGGCAGTGATGACGTTATTTCATATGTTTTTTCAGAGTACGATGATTTTGACAGGGATTTGGGATTTACAGACAGATTTCTGGAGAGGGAATTCCTTTTATCACCTCTTACTTCTCTGCTTTGGGATGATTTCGTATGTTTGTGTGAATCTAGTGAATATTTATTGGGCTTCAACCGGGATTGAAATGATAGCCCCCAAAGCGCGAGGTTCCAGGGATTATTTTGTTGTTGGACTGATGGGAACGGCCATATTTATCTTTGTTCAGATATTTTCCAAACAATTTGAAATCGAAGCGACGATGTTATTTTTACAAATCCTCGCTTGGAGTTTTATGGGTAATTTAGCGATTGTTTTATCTGTGAATTTACTCGTTAAATTTATTAATCATGACAAATCTCCGATAATTGGAAGGGTTTGGAGTAATTTTGCTTGGATTCTTGGGTGCATGGTGACAGCGTATGTTCAGTTTCACTCTCCTTCCAGGCCTGAGCAAGCGTTTGTTTCTGGGATAGGAGCTGTGTTAATTGTTTTTATTTTTTTTGGATATGTCTATCTGTCGGTTAAGAGTTATAGAAAACTGATGCAAGGGTAGAAGTGACAACTTCCCAAAAAACATAGGTTATCTCGTTTCAAGCGCTTGTTCAGTTGGAATGGATTTGAATCGCTTCGAGCTTCTTCTTCCAGTCCAAAATTTCGTCTTTATTTAGATTCTTTTTAAGGCCTTTTTTATAAGAAATGGCATAAAACCCAAGGTCCGTTGTAACGACTCTAACAACAGAAGTAAACTGAAGGTTATTATCTGGATACGAATAGCTATAGAGCAGCTCATGAGCTGTTTTTTTGTGAACGTCAAACTGAATCTTTTTCGATACAGCCTTGGATAAAGTCTCTTGCTCAGATTCAAAATAATCATCAACCGTCAATCCCTCTGCACTGGGCATCGTTACGACGCCAAGAGATTCTGTGATCAGTGATTTTTTTTGTGAAGATGGAATAAGAGTTTCTATTGTTATCCCGTTTTCAAGTAAAACAGGATCGACAGACTTCCATCCGTTAAATAGTGGACCTAAATCTAAAGATTGCCGAGATTTATTTACAATAGACAGTCCTTTTTTAATTTGTTGTGCTTGATCCACCGGCATAATAGAAAAGGAATCCTTCAAGAGGCAAATCCATTTTTGCCTTTCATCAGGTGTCAGCATGACATTTTGTTTGGTATATCCAATTCGATGAAATCCAGTTTTTGTTAAGATTGCACGACTTATTTCATGCTGTGGAGGAACATGTTCGTAAGTGTCATGTAAAATCCATTCGTAGGTGACAGCATTTTTGTTTTTTTCGAGAATTTTCCATGTGACCTTATTTCCTGGATATGAAGCCATTGTAGTTGTTCGAATGCTTTCAATAATGTCATCAATTGATTTTTTGCCATTTTTACCGAAGTTCGATCGGTCCATAAATTGAAAGCAAATAAGATTTTTCCAATCCTCAACAGATTGGTCAATTGGAATCCGTTCAACTAACCCTTCTTTGTTCGTTACATGCCGAGAGATTTCTTTCCATTGTATATCTTCTTGCTCGGGTAGTGTAAGAACTGCGATTTCGGATGGGTATGCCACTGAGTTTAATGCTTGAGCGGGTAGATGAGTGAATAACATAAATATAGACGCAATTAGAGCAGACATTTGCTTAATCATAAGATCCTCGAATTTTCAGATAGTAAAAGAATAAACCTTAGCATTAGCTGTTCTCGTTAAGAGTTTAAAGTTTCAAGCGCCACTGCGGCTCTTTCTCGATTGACAATCTCGAGCGCTTGTTCGTAGGTTTCTTCGTGAGCATCTTCAAGTCGAATAGGTGACGAAATGCTATAATATATTTTTCCGTTAAGCAAGAGGGCATATGCAATATGGTTATTTTTGACAAATCGACCTTCTGAATTGATAAAGGAGAGACCAAATTTGAGTCTCTGTGGAGTGAATGGAGCTTCAACAAGAAATGGCAGTGTGCGTTCACTGTGATTGATTTCTGAAAGAAATCGCTCAACTCCCTCAACAAGAAGCCGTCTTGCGGTGCTTACATCAACTTCTTTCTCAACTTCATAGTCTAAGTTAAATTTTTGAATAGTGTCGCCAAAGATTCCTCCCAATCCACGGAGGTACCAATTCCAGTCCTCATGTGCATTTTCAGTAAAAGATCCGATAGCTTGATATCCTGCATCGGTGGCAGTTGTTTGGCAAGATTGTAGTATGAGTAAACACATGGAGCAAAGAAAGGGGAAAAGGGTTTTCATGATCTACTCCCGTGTTTTTTAATTTCATCTGTAAAGCCATTTAATATATCTTGATACGTCGGACTTTGAAAACTGTGATCTGGCATGAACTTCTTGTTCCTGCTCTTGATCACATGAACATTTGTTGAGGCTGAAAAAGAGGCTTTGAGTCTGTTAATGGGTGCTGTCCAGGGAACTGGATCTGCCGAGGAGACAAAATGCTGAATATCCATATCCTTCCGATTAAAGAGCGAGGCGGAACCCATACTACGCACTTTAATCATTTTACGCTCGGCTTCTGTGAGTTGATTCAACGCTTGATCTGTTATAATGCCTCCTTGGCTCCAGGGGAGAATAAAGATCGTCCCCCCGCCATCAACTCCGCCAAGGGCTGCAATTTCACTACGGATTGCCCGTACTAAAAGCCCAACGGATCGCGATTTAATCCTCATTTTTCCAAGCAAGCTCTCTATACAATCAGGTAGGATACCATGGGTCGCATTATGGACGCAGACAACGCGCTCTCCATTTAATTGGTCGGATACGAGTTTTGCTTGCTCTTCCCCCTCTTTGCTAAATGTCACTTGTCCTGTCGTAACAATGACACTTGTTCGATTCAAATTGTTGTTTTCTCCAACTGAAAATCGACTGGAAGATTCGTTCGGAGGCTTCTTTCCTGCAAGCCAGCTGGTAAGAAATAAGCCTGTTTGGCGAATGAAGGGGATCGGCATAAGATGGTAGATCGTATTGTAAATGATCGAGCCAATGGTATTAACGAAATGAGTTGCATAGTTCATCCCAGTACTCATGCTGGTGCGCCACCAATTGGTTTGGTTGGCGATCGCTTCGAGTCCGTAGAGGTCGATTTTGATGAGGGGATCGTTTAAGACAAAGCTGTAGAGGTTCATTCCAATGGTGTAACCTAGAGGATCTGGTGTGATCCAACGGGCGGCTTCAGGGTCATAGTAGCGTCTGCCATAATAGATGAGGCCAGTTTCTTCATCGATCCGCTTTGAGCTGAAGCGCCAGGGATTTTTAATCTGTGTGCGGGGATGGATCTCTCCAGTTGGGTCTCGGACGGATTCTTCCTTGAAGGCGCTATATTGATAGGATTCTGCAGTCTCTTGCGTGGTAAGGGAAATGAGGGCAAGGACGTTGCCGTGTAGGTCATGGATGGGGGCGTAGATTTGATTGGATAGCTCGATCGCGATGGCTGCACCAATTTCTGCGCGCGGTGTCGATCCGAGTACGCGGAGCTGGATGATTTTCCCTTTGCTTGTGGTGGCTCCAATTTCATTTTGGTCATCATAGAGATACAGGTGGTGTTTATGCCGGAGCCATTGGCCGTTTTTATAGCGGTCTATTGTTTTGGAGAGACGGCGATGAAAACTGTCGTAGGTAAAGCGTGCGCGCATTGTGGGGGATTCAATAGAGAGGAGTCTATCTAAGGCATCATAGGTGTAGTGGGTTTCTTCTTCAGAGGTGTGCTTCGTGATGAGATTGCCGTTGAGATCGTAGGTATAGGTGGTTTGCTCTATGGAGGTGAGTTGGTTAAGGGAGTTATAGGTGGCTGAAGTTGAGTCTGTAGTTAGGCGGTTGTAATGGGAATCGTATGTATGGGTGTGGGGATAGGGGCTGTGCTCTTCGGTGATTTGTGAAAGGTCGTCGTAACGGTAGGTTTGGATGTGAGTGTTATAGGGGGTTTTAATGCGGGTCTCAAGGATGTTGCCAACGGGATCGAAGGTGTTGATCTGTTGCTTGAACTGGGATGAGGTGATTGAGGTGGTTCGCCCAAGTGGGTCATAGGAGTGGTACAGAGGTGGGAGATTGCCGATGGGATGTTCTTCAAGGAGATGGCCCGAGGTGTCGAAGGTTTCATAGGTGTGGGTATATCGGGGTTCATGGGTCGATGTATAGCGTGTGACTTGGTGGAGGAAGAGTGGGCCGTAGTCATAATGAATGGAACTGGCGTCGTGGAGAATGAGGTTGGTGCGCCGCCCTCTTTGATCGTAATGATTGTGGATTGTAAGGTCGTTTGCGAGGGTTTCTGTGAGCAAGCGTCCTCTTGCATCATAGGTGCGGTATGTGGTTGCAAGGGTGTTTTGATCTGTAGAGGTAAGGAGATGGCCAAGGGCGTTATACGTGAATGTATAAGAGATGGTGCCATCTGAGGAAGTTTGCGTGAGCATTCTTCCAAGGGGATCATAGGTGTGTGCGAGAATGGTGCCGTCGGGTTTGATGATTTGGTCAATGATACCTGTTGGGGTATGGGTATAGCGGGTGATTTTCTCTTCCGGAGAATTGGCTCCTTCAATGAGGGTAATGAGGGAGTTTAACGTGTTGTATTCTTTATGAATTTCACTTATGCGAAGGGGCTCTTTGTTAAAGAGGACGGTGCTGATCTGACGGACGAGGTTTCCATTGAGGTCGTAGATCATTTCCTCGAGTGTTATTTGTTCTCCGAAGGTGTTTTTTTTCTCGAGGAGAACGAGTCTTCCATGGGCATCATGGGTTTCAATGGTTTGAATCCCAAGGGCGTCTGTTGTGATTTTTCGGAGGACTCGTTGGTTGAGGGAATTGATGTGCTCTTCATCATAATCAATGGTTGTGCGGTGTCCGAGGGCATCAATTTGTATAATAGGGCGGTTAAAGCTGTCGTAATGGAAGTATTCCTTTGTTTCATTTCCTTCTACAAAACGGGTAAGGCAGTGGATGTTTCCAGCGGAATCATATTCGTAGAATATGTGTGAATAGAGATTACCTGCTTCATCTTCAATGGCCTCTTCGGTGATGCGATTAAGAAGATCTCGCTCTACTCGAGTGATGAGTGCGTGAGGTCCGTTTCCTTTTTTTGTGGTATGAAGACGGCCAAGTGTGTCGTAGGTATATACTGCGTCCACTTCAAAGTTAGAGAAATTTCTGCCTCAGCATCTTCA
>CAYWSY010000105.1:0-6029 GCA_964461105.1 uncultured bacterium | reverse complement strand
TTGAAGCGCTGAGTTTGAAATTTCTCTAACTTTGAAGTGGACACAGTATATACTGGACAATCCCTCCTCTTGTCCGCGACAAGATTTAGGGCACCAAAATGCACAAAAAAGAAAGATACCCCAAAATCATCCTGTCCCTATAAAATTTAGATTTCTAGGTAAAAATTTACTCCGGGAACCGCTATGTCCGACGAAAATTTCATCCATCAAAGTCAGATTCTTCTCTACAAAACTGAGGATGGCAAAGGGCGTATTGAGGTTCGCCTACAAGATGGCTCTGTCTGGTTAAATCAAAAGTTATTGGCGGAGCTCTTTGACGTCGGAGTAAACACCATAAACTATCACATCAAAGAGATTTACAGAGAAAATGAGCTACGACCTGAGGCAACTATTCGAAAGTATCGAATAGTTCAAATAGAAGGTACCCGCCAAGTCTTTCGCGAGGTGGATTTTTACGATCTTAGAGTCATCTTAGCTGTTGGATATCGCGTTCGTTCGCATAGAGGAATTCAATTCCGCCAATGGGCGACAGAAAGGCTGCAGGAGTATATAGTCAAGGGGTTCACCTTAGATGATGAACGTTTGAGTAAACCAGACGGAATGGACTACTTTGACGAACTGTTAGATCGCATCCGTACAATTCGGATGTCTGAAAAGCGATTTTACCAAAAAATTAAAGATATTTACACCCTCAGCGCTGATTATGATCCACAACACCCGATGACTCAAGAATTTTTCAAGATAATACAAAACAAACTTCTTTTTGCAGTTACAGGACATACAGCAAGTGAAATCATCCATAACCGAGCGAATGCCTTCGATCCGCACATGGGGCTAACGAATTGGCATGGGTCTAGTCGAGGGAAAAAATTGACTAAGCGAGATGTTGATATCGCTAAAAATTATCTAAACCACGAAGAACTCAAAGATTTGGAACAGCTCGTGAGCCAGTACCTTGACTTTGCTGAACGACAAGCACGGCAAAGAAAAGTCTTGTACATGGCCGATTGGAAGCTCAAGCTTGATGCTTTTCTTCAACTTAACGATGACCAAATCCTCACACATGCAGGCAAAATTTCTGCTGAACTGGCAAAAGAGCATGCTTTATCTGAATATGCAAAGTTTGAGCAACTGAGGATCAAAGAAGAACTCATTCATTCAGAGGAAGAGCTAAGGGAAGCTCTTGGTAGAGTAATGATCAACAGAGAATCTTTGGAGCACAAATAGATAGTGACAAATGCCTATATTCAGGAGATTAGACCTGGCCAATACCCGGAAACTGAGGAGTATACTGCACGATTCCACCCCGATAGATCCGGTGATTCTCACCCACTTCATACACCACATCATTGATGAGCACTTTAAACTCACACTCCTCGGAGAGTTGAGCCGACTCCCATACCCACTCATCAGGACCTATGTTGCAAAGCGGGACCCCTTTATTCCAACTCAACCCCGCCCCTTGCCCGCGAATGGATAAAAAATTCGTAAAGCCCACATCATATTTAATGATGACCCGCACAGGCACTAAAAGCGATTTAGTTTTTCTTACCACAGGAGCTCTAGCCATTTGAGGTGCGGCTCGCTCCGCTTTCCCCTTAACTAACGCAAGCTTCTTCTGATTGGTCCCTTTTGCCATGATCTCCCCCTAAACCCTTTTTTTGACTTATCATCATCCTTTTAATCGCGCAAAGTCAAGTTTTTACTTACACAAAAGCACCTCAACCTAAAAAAAAGATATTTTACTTGAGCTATATTGCCTCATGAGACTACTCTGTTGCCTGAAGAATACCTATGGACACGTCTCATCTTCGCGGTCCATAGACCCCTTTTCCACCTTTTATAATGTGAGTTTACAATGCAAGAAGCCCTCAAGGACATTTTAGACATTCAAGAACTGGATATGAAAATGATCCGTCTCATGCGGGTCAAGAAAGAAAGACAAAAAGAGATCCGTCAAATTGAGGAATTACGCAAAGAACTCCATCTTCAACTCACTGAAAAAGAACAAGAGATTGCAGATCTTGGAAAATCGATCACCGCCTTTGAGCAAAAAATTCAGGATGTTGCAACAAAAACCAAGCGCTTAGAAACTCAGCAGTCCAATATTAAAAAAGCAGATGAATTCAATGCGCTCACGCAAGAGATGACAAGCGCAGAGCGCGAGCGGATTGCCCTTGAACAAAAAGTCTCCGACTTAGTGGACAAGAAAGTTGCCGAGGAAGAGCTCTTAGATCGCATTAAAGAAAGCTTGAAAACTTCAGAAGCCAGCAGCTTAGCCCTTGAAAAAGAAATCGAGTCGAGCATCAAGCTCATCAACGAAGAAGGCTCCGGGCTCAAATCTCAACGCGACACACTCGCTACCAAAGCAGATCGCGAAACGCTACAAATCTACGAAAGACTTTTACGCAATAAAAAAGACCGAGTCGTCGTTCCAATCGAAAACCGCACCTGCAACGGCTGCCACATCGTGTTGACTGCACAACATGAGAACCTCGTCCGCAAGGGAGAGAATCTCGTGTTCTGTGAACACTGCTCGCGCCTTCACTACTGGCAAGAGAGCGAGGCTCTGGAAGGGTCTACTATTGCAACCAAACGCCGTCGCCGCAGAACGGTCACAGCGTAACCACACGTTTCGGGAAAGCAAGCAATCGCCGCTTTTGCTCGCCAAGAGCAAAAGAGGAGGAAAGTCTGGACTTCGCAGGAGAAGATACCAGTGAAAGACTGGGGGCCGCAAGGCTACGGAAAGTGTAACAGAAAACATTCCGCTCATCACTTCCCTTTTCCATTTTTGGATGAGAGAAGATGTGAGACAGGCTGAAAATGCTGATTTCAGGAATCAGCCTCACTTGACAGAGATGCAAGGAGCTATAAACCCTATCTGAAGCAAGACCAAGCGAGGCCGTAATCCGCATCTCCGCGGGGCCTCCATGTGTCGCTTGAGAGCCTTGGCGACAAGGCTCCTAGAGGAATGATTGCTCTCGACAGAATCCGGCTTAACGCTTTCCCGATTTTTCTATCCGCGCGCGTGGATGTGCCCGATCATACACTTCCCGTTTCAATTTACTAGAGACTTGAGTGTAAATCGTTGTCGTCGCAAGCGAACTATGCCCCAACATCACCTGAATCGTCTTTAAATCCATCCCCTTTTCCAACCAATGGGTCGCAATCGTATGTCGGATGGTATGAGGAGTGATTTTTCCACAGAGGCCACTTGAGAGCAAATACTGCTCGAACTTTCGATCTACGGAGCGCACCGTCAGTCGCTTTCCCCATTTATTTAAAAAAACTGCCTCTTGGTCTATCTGTGCTCGGTGCAAAGGCCCATCCACGTGCCGATCAACATGATTCAAATAGTCAATAATCCATTTTGCAGCCGTTTTTGTCATCGGAATCACCCGCTGCTTCCTTCCCTTTCCCTGCACCCGCAAGCGCCCCTGTTTCTCATCCACATCCGCTCGATTTAAAGAGATGAGCTCAGATACTCGCAGCCCTGAGCTATAAAACAGCTCCATCATGCACCGATCCCGAAAGCCCAAATACGTTGACGTGTCAGGCTGAGCAAATAACCTCTCCACCTGCTCATAGTTCAACGCAGGAGGAATGGTCTTATCTAATTTAAACGATTGGATCTCATCAAAAGGATTGAGAGACAAGACCCTCTCTTTTACAAGATAATTAAATAAAGAGCGCAGCGCGCTTAATCGGCGCACAATGGTGCGTTTTGCAGCAGATTTAGCCGAAAGGTCGGCTAAATAACTGCGCACCACTCGCTTGTCAACATCCGACAATAACAGTTTCGAATCTCTGCCCAATTCATTGAGATCCTTGAATTTAAGTGGCAAAGAGCGCTCCCCTTCCCTTAAATTCAAAACATGCTCTTCAACAAATGATTTAAATGCCTCGAGATCGAGGCAATAATTTCGAATCGTATGCTCAGATGCTTGTTTAACAACCTGCAAATGGCGCAAAAATTGGATCGCTGCCAGGGTAAAATTCACTTCTTGTTTCATTGGAAAGGTTATGTTAATATCACACAATATTTAACCCCATGCTACCTTCATGATTACATTAAAAAAAATATCTAAAAAAGTCGGCCCACGCGTTCTCTTCGACGATGTCACAATCACCTTTAATTCTGGCTGCAGGTATGGTCTAGCAGGTCCAAATGGAGCTGGAAAATCGACACTTCTTAAAATCATCATGGGGTTAGAAGAGGCCACTTCTGGAAGCGTTACCCTTCCTAGACGGGTTGGATTTTTGCGTCAAAATATTGAAGACTTTCGCAACTTCCGTGTCATTGATGTCGTCATCATGGGAAATAAACGTCTCTGGGATGTTCTTGCTGAACGGGATTCTCTATACGAGCAAGAGATGACCGATGAGATCGGCATCCGCCTTGGAGAAATTGAAGAGATTATCAATGATGAAAATGGCTACACTGCAGAGTCAGATGCCGAGGTGCTGCTCCTTGGAATGCATATCCCTTCCGAACTGCATCATGCCCCCATGCACACCATCCCTACCGACCGTCAATTCCGCGTCCTCCTCTGTCAAGCGCTCTTTGGCGATCCAGAAGCGCTCATCCTCGATGAGCCAACCAACCACTTGGATATGGAATCGATCGGCTGGCTTGAAGAATTCCTGCATCAGTATTCCGGTTGTTTAATTGTAGTCAGCCATGACCGCCACTTCCTCAATGCGATCACGAACAACATTGCCGACATCGACTACAACACCATCATCATCTATCCTGGCAACTATGATGAGATGCTTGTCACCAAAACAGCCGTCCGCGAGCGCACCGAATTAGAAAATAAATCGAAAGAAAAGAAAATCTCTCAGTTGCGTGAATTTGTCTCCCGATTTGGCGCTGGGACAAGAGCTAGCCAAGTGCAATCCCGTCTACGTGAAATCGACCGCCTCGAGCCTCAAGAATTAAAGAAGTCAAACATTCAACGCCCGTATGTTCGCTTCTATCCCCCGGAAAAACCCTCTGGGCAAATTGTCTTTAAAGTATCCGATATCGGCAAGTCCTATGAAGATGCCCCCGTCTTCCAAAAACTCTCATTTGAAGTTGCACGAGGAGACAAGATCGGGATCATCGGGAACAACGGTAAGGGCAAAACCACTCTCTTAAAAATCCTTGCAAGCGCACTCCATCAAGATGCCGGCAGAATCGAGCTTGGCCACCAAGTTCAAATTGGCTATTTTCCACAGAATCACGCTGAGCTTGTCGACAAAAAAAGCAGTATGACCGCATTTGACTGGCTCAAGAAAAGAAGAGAGAACGTCTATGACCAGGACATCCGCAGCGTACTTGGCAAAATGCTCTTTTCCGGGGATGATGCCTTTAAACCCTTGTCTGCTCTTTCCGGAGGAGAGACAGCGCGCCTGATCATCGGCGGCCTGATGCTCTGCAACTACAATGTTCTGCTTCTTGACGAGCCCAACAACCACCTTGATTTGGAAGCCGTCTCTGCGCTCTCCTGGGCACTACAAGACTTTAAAGGAACGGTACTCATTGCTAGCCACGACCGAGACCTCATCAATCATGCAGCTAATCGAATCATCGCGTTTGAAGAGAAGGGAGTTCGCATGACCGAGGGCAATCTCGATGAGTACTTTGCTGCTAAGAAATAGAAACAATGATATCGTCTCAGCTTAATATCAGATAAATTGAACGTTAAAGAGACTTTTCATGGCAACATCAGTTAATTCAACAACGAACCTCACATGGGTAGGAATTCAACCATTACACTCAAGCCCGGCAGATGCTCCACAAATTCCCAAAAATGTAAGGGATGTTGTTGAACAACTTCGATCAAACTCCATCACTGAGCTTAATTTGTCTCATCGGAAGTTAACGGATACTGACATTAAGGCAATTGCCTGGGCTCTTAAGGAAAATACCACTCTTACAAACCTTGATCTGGAGGGTAACCAGATCAGCGATGACGGGGCACGGGCTCTTGCAACAGCTCTTAATACAAATACCACTCTTACAAGCCTTAATCTGGGGGTTAACC
>CAYWSY010000104.1:0-6664 GCA_964461105.1 uncultured bacterium | reverse complement strand
ATCCTTATGCCTTAAAGGCTGTTCATGAAGAACCCTACGAGGAAGCTCTTAAAATGGTTCAAGAAAAATAAGGTGAGCTAAATTCATGATGCAAGCTCTTGCTAGACTTTTAAAAGCAATTGTCCTGATTTTGCCATTTGGGATTTCCTTGAATGCCAAAGAGGATGACCATCCGGCATATACGCGTTATGCAAGAGAAATTAGACAAATTTTTATTAAACAGGTCGAAAAAGAATTCGGATTTCATTGTGAAACTGTTGGAGGAAGTATGCCTTACGATGTTGAAGAAATTTCCGTAAAATTTAGCGTTGATTCTGCAGCAACAGTCGAGCAGGCAAGAGAACTTGAAGTTGTCTTAACAGAAAAATTTGTTAAAATTATCAATGCGCATGAGAAAATTAGGCCATTTCTTCGAGAATATCCCTTTCCTTCAAGTCGAGCTATTGTTTTACTTAGATTTTATAATCCTCCAAAAAAGCAATCCGAAATAGAGTTAGTTGATTTCGTTTATCAAGCAAAAAGCAGTATTTATTATCGAGCGAAAAATATAGATAATCCTTACGTTTACCACTCTGTTTATGAAGAGCCTTACGAAGAAGCTCTTAAAATCGTTCAGGGAAAATAAGGTGAGCTAAATTCATGATGCAAGCTTTCGTTAGAATTTTAAAAGCGATTCTTTTGATTTTTTCTTTTGGAGTTTCTTTGAATGCTCAAGAACATGAATCTCCTGAGTATGTCTATTATGTAAATGAAATTTTCCGTTCGTTTTCCAAGCAAGTTAAACAAGAGTTTGGTCTTGATTGTCAATCAACCGGGGGAAGCATGCCTTATGATGTTCAAGAAATTTCAATGAGTTTCGATTCTGATCTGATTGCAACATTACAAGAAGCAAGAGAGCTTGAAGTTAAAATCACAGAGAAGTTTATTAAAGTTATTAATGCTCATGAAAAAATCAGACCGTTTCTTCGAGAATTTCCTTTTCCGCCTAATCGAGCAACTATAATGATTGCATTCCAGAGACCTAAAAAGATAAATTCAAATAACCATGTCGAGCTTGTTTTCCAAGTGAAAAATAGAATCTTCTATGAATCAAAAAAAACATCTCCCCCGTATACCTATGAAATAATCAAAGAAGAACCCTACGAGGAAGCTCTTAAAATCGTTCAAGGGAAATAAGCTGAGTTAAATTTATGATGCAAGCGCTCAATAGGCTTTTAAGAGTAATTATTTTGATTTTGCCGTTTGGAGTTTCTTTGAATGCCAAAGAAGAGCATCCAGCATATACGCGTTATGCGAGAGAAATTAGACAAACCTTCATTAAACAAGTCAAAAAAGAATTCGGATTCGACTGTGAAATGACCGGTGGCAGTATGCCTTATGACATTGAGGAAATATCAGTAAAGTTTGGAGCAAACCGCAGTGCAACCCTGGAGCAAGCCAGGGAATTGGAAGTGATCTTAACGGAGAAATTTGTAAAGATCATCAATGAGCATGAGAAAATTCGCCCATTTCTTCGGGAGTATCCTTTTCCTGCAAATCGAGCGATTGTCTGGATTAGGTTTTATCCTCCAAAAAAACAATTAAGTCAACATACAGTTGATTTTATGTATCAGGCTAATGGCAAGATTTATTACCGAGCAGATGATCCTCAAAATCCTTATGTCTTAAAAGCTGTTTACGAAGAACCATATGCAGAAGCCCTCAAAATCGTTCAAGGGAAATTGGATGAAGTTAGCGCAAACCCAAGTCTTCCGTAATCAAAGATTATTTTGGGATATGAATAATAAACAAAGGCTCATTTTTTATCATGCTTCGACACGCTAACATCTTTAAGCTTCTTCTTCCTATTCTATTTATTGGATTAACAGTGCATTCAACAGAAGACGAATCTCCAGCATATGTTCAGTATGCTAATGAAATTATTCGCTCAGCTTCAAAACAAATAAGCAAAGAATTTGGATTAATTTATGAAGGAAGTGGTGGAAGTATGCCTTATGATGTGGAAATGATATTACTTGATTTTTATATAAACCAAAATGCAACAATAGAACAAGCAAGGAAGTTCGAAGTCGAAGCAACTGAAAGATTTGTAAAAATTATTAATGCACATGAAAAAATAAGGCCTTTTCTAAGAGAGTACCCTTTTCCTCCAAGTCGTACTGTAATAATGATCAGATTTGATCCTCCTAAAAAAACAGCATATTCACCAAATAACGTTAAATTAATATTCCAGTCAAATGGAAAAGTATATTATGGGGTTAAAGGCACAATTAATCCTCACGCTTATGAAACTATTAAAGAAGAGTCTTATGAAGAGGCTCTTAAAATCGTTCAGGGTAAATAGAGTGGGGCAAGTTCACAATGCAAGCACTCGCTAGAATTATAAAAGCAATTGTCCTGATTTTGCCATTTGGGATTTCCTTGAATGCTAAAGAAGAACATCCAGCATATACGCGTTATGCAAAAGAAATTAGACAAACATTCATCAAACAAGTCAAAAAAGAATTCGGGTTTAATTGTGAAATGACGGGCGGCGGTATGCCCTACGATGCATCATATCCATTAAACTCTGTTCGACGAGTCGGAAAAATTCAAACTTCTAATCCCTCTCAAACTGACATTTTGGTTGACCAAAACGGCTCCAAACCCGCATAATCGATGCGATTAGACTTACCCATCCAAGGTGGCATAGCCAAGTGGTAAGGCAGAAGCCTGCAAAGCTTCCATCCTCAGTTCGACTCTGAGTGCCACCTTTTTTCAGGACTCCTTCCGTGCTCTATTTAGTTGCAACTCCTATCGGAAATTTAGCTGATATCACCTACCGAGCTGTTGAAACACTCAAACAATCTGATTACATTCTCTGCGAAGACACCCGCCACAGCCGCCATCTCCTCCAGCACTATGAAATTGATCGCCCTTTAAAAAGTTTTCACAAGTTTAATGAATCTTCTCAACTAGAAGACCTCATTAACGACCTTAAAAGCGGAAAACAAATCGCACTCATCAGCGACGCTGGAACCCCTACCATCTCTGATCCTGGCCACACTCTTGTCATGGCTTGCATTGAAGCTAACATCAAAGTGACTTCCCTGCCAGGAGCTTGCGCCGCCATCATCGGCCTTACCCTCTCTGGTTTCGATCCCATCCCCTTTCAGTTTGTCGGCTTTCTTCCCAAAAAAGAATCAGAATTGAATACAGCCCTTAATCAAATTTTAATTTACGAGGGAACCAGCATTGCTTATGAAAGCCCCCACAGACTGATTGAAACTCTTTTAGCCGTTCATCAAATCGATCCCGCACGAATACTTTGCGTTGCTAGAGAACTTACAAAATTATATGAAGAGTCTCGTCGCGGCACTGCGCTTAACCTCAAGGAACATTTTGAATCCCATCCCCCCAAAGGGGAAATTGTCCTCCTCTTTGAGAAATCCAAAGAAGTTCTTGACTGGTCTCACTTAACTCTTCAAGAACATGTCGAACTCATCTTTTCACAAGGAAATCTCTCCTTACATGACGCAATTAAACGAGTCGCCCAGCTTCGACATCTCCCCAAACGAACCGTTTATCAAGCAATTCACGAGAAAGATTAGCACTCTTCTTCCCAGTTTGCTAAAATCTAAAGAAATCGACTTGTTTTTTTTCTGATTTTCTTCTATCATTGCTCCAACAGATCATCAACCCAAGAGGAACATACCTATGTCACCATCCAAGGAATTCATCTTCGAAGAAGAAGCACGAAACAAACTGCGCGAAGGGATTGATAAACTCGCTGATACCGTCTGCGTCACTTTAGGCCCAAAAGGGAGAAACGTCGGTCTCGATGCTTCTTGGGGAGCCCCTGAAATTACCAATGACGGCTACAGCATCAGCAAAGTTATCGAACTCAAAGATGCTTACGCTAACATGGGTGTTTCCATGGGCAAAGAGGTAGGAAGCAAAATGAAAGAAAAGTGTGGGGATGGAACCACTTCTAGCATCCTCATCTTGCGCGCTCTTGTCCAAGGCGGTGTAAAAAATATCGCATCCGGCTCCAATCCCATCGGTATTAAACGGGGAATGGATAAAGCTGAAGAAGCGATCCATATGGAAATTGAAAAAGCTGCGATTGCTATTGAAAATGAAAAGGAAATTCTCAATATCGCCATCGCCTCTGCATCTGGAAATAAATCGATTGGTGAATTGATCACTCAAGCCATCCAAAAAGTTGGAAAATCTGGGGTCATCACCATCGAAGAAGGTAAAGGAACTGAAACAACGATCGAACTTGTCGAAGGGATGCTCTTTGATCGAGGTTATATGAGCTCTTACTTCTGCACTAACGCGGAGAAAATGACAGCTGAGATGACTTACCCAAAAATCCTCCTCGTCGACAAAAAACTCTCCTCTGCTCAAGAACTCATTCCTATCCTCCAATCTATAGCTAGTACGGGCAGTGAGCTTTTGATCATTGCAGAAGATTTTGAAGGAGATGTTCTCTCAACCCTCGTCGTGAACCGGATCCGCGGCTCACTCAAAGTGTGCGCTGTAAAATCCCCTGGATTTGGAGACCGCCGTAAAGCGCTCTTGGAAGATATTGCAATTCTCACTGGAGCTACCCTTATCTCTACAGATGCCGGCATGAATTTAAAAGAAGTTGATGCCTCTGTTCTCGGCTCAGCGGAGAAAATCCTTATCACCAAAGACAAAACTACCATTGTCAATGGTCAAGGAGATTCAGAAAAAATTAAAGCCCGCATTAAACAAATTGAGGCTGAATCGGCTCTTACAACCAGCACTTACGACAAAGAAAAACTCGACGAGAGAAAAGCTAAACTCTCTGGTGGCGTTGCAGTCATTCGTGTCGGCGCAGCAACTGAGCCTGAAATGAAACAGAAAAAGCAAATGTTCGAAGACAGCTTAAACTCTACGCGCGCTGCCATCGAAGAAGGGATCGTAATTGGGGGTGGAGTAGCGCTCATGAATGCGAGTAAAGCTGCGGCGAGCTCTCTCAAGCTCACTCAAGATGAAGCTCTGGGCGCTCAAATTGTCTTTAAGGCTTGCGAGGCTCCATTCCGACAAATCGTTGCAAACACAGGATTTGATCCCTCTGTTGTGCATAACGAAGCGCTTACTGCCGGCCCTCAGTTTGGATTTAACGCCCAATCTGAGAAAGTCGAAGACCTTCTCAAGGCAGGGATCATCGATCCTGCAAAAACAGTGAAACATGCGCTTAAGTACGCAATTTCCACTGCAGGGATTGTGCTCCTTTCTGAAGTTCTCATCGGCGATGCACCCGAAGACGAAGAAGAAAAAGCGTAACGATTCGCAATGACCCTCATCCCCTCTTAAGGGGGTGAGGGATTTTTATGCTATTCTAAGGCGTAATCTTTCAGAAAACCCCCTCAAACCACAATTCGACTCAATAACCCCCGGTGGTCCGATAGTGCAGAAGGGTGAAACCGATCTCCTTCAAAGCCCGTCTTTGTAAGCTTTGTCTGAACAGCTCCATAACGCACTCTGAATGCTTTCGTCTGATCCAGATTCAAAGGCCCAGAGCGGATCCTTCCCCCCAAGTTGGCGCAGAACCCATCCCCTCCCCATGTTTTTTCATGAGACGGCTCGTGATCTTTCTTCGAAAATTGAGAGTGCCACCGCGACGCTTCTCGATTATCGGCATTGATATCTCCTGTAACGACGGCACATTTTAACTCTTTCTTGACTTGAGATAAAATCAACTCCATTTGCCGACGTCGAGTTTGAATTTCATCTGGCGTTGGAAATTCAGGCTTTTCTGAATGTTGCATATGTGTTGAAAAGATGCGTGCAAAGGAACGTCCGCGGCTCTCGAGATCAAACCCAAAAAAACCCTTTGCAACATGCTTCGCTCTTCCCGTTGTTGCATCCATCGGAAATTCTGAGAAGTCAGGACGTGCAATCTTAAACTTACTTGCCACAAAAATTCCGGCAGGGAAGCCTACGATTCGGGCTCCATGGTTAAAATAAAAATGTCGATACCCCTTTTGCTCAAGTCTTTTACAAAGCTCAACAGCAGCGTTACTATCAAAAACCTCATAGAGACAAGTCACATCAGCATCTTTTCTAATGATCTTATCAATGACTTGATTGATGCGGAACGACCAGGGCATAACGCCCCCATCGGTAATCGAATACCCACCTCCCACAAAACACACATTCCAAGAAAGCAGAGTAAACGTGCGGTCTTTAGAAAGCTTCTTGTCTTCTCCATTCCCCCGCACATAGATCCAAGGTCCTTTCTGTAAAAATACCGCCAATGCGCGCAACCCTAGCGCCGGCACCCCTGTCACTAGGGACAATGAGAAACATCCTAATGAAGCACTTGCCAATAAAGCTTTGCGAAAAAGATTTACAAGCTGATACCCCTCTGGATTCAGTCTGTCAACAAGATCAATGCGCCGAAAACATTCATGACTTTTACTTAGCGGCTCAAAAAGAAGTGACGAGCCACGAAACAACGAAAGCGCAATCCAATTGCGAGACTGATCCACTTGCATCTTCCACCCTCCTTTGAGTCACAGTAAAGAATTTTACGAGCGCGCTCAAGAGCCAAATCAATATGAGAAAGAATGTTATCAGGACCAATCAATTCAAGTGACTGCTCCCCCGCCTAAAGGAGGGGGCTTCTAGGGATTGCTCCCAGGCCATC
>CAYWSY010000103.1:0-6763 GCA_964461105.1 uncultured bacterium | reverse complement strand
TGATTTCTAAGAGCAAGCAGAACCTTTATCCGCAGCTATTTACGCAACAAGGCCAATCGTAAGACTTCCTCGATTTACCAGAGCTTTGTTATACTCTGACCAGTTGCGGATACGGTACTTCGTGTTTGTCTGCTTAGTCATATATGATCCTAAAATTTTGAGTTTGGTCACAAAAAATTTATAGAATCTGATTTCTAAGAGCAAGCAGAACCTTTATCCGCAGCTATTTACGCAACAAGGCCTGAATATACTAGAAAAAATATTAACATAAAGATATTTAGTGGGTAGGGAGCCTCTATAGAATAGCGGGATTATGTGCAAGAAATGCCAGCAGATAAGAAATTGTGGTGGAGTTTTTCCACAGAGCAAACATGCAAGGAGTTAGATACTGATCTAAATCAAGGATTGCCCTCGTCTGCTGTAGAGGCAAGATTAAAAAGTTACGGGTTTAATGAGTTACCCGAGCCTAAACCCCCTTCTATATTTAAACTGTTCTTAAGTCAATTTTCTAGTTTCATCGTATGGATCTTAATTGTCGCAGCAGTCATTGCTGGGATTCTTGGTGAATGGGTAGATGCAATAGCGATTCTCGTGATTGTTATTCTTAATGCAGTCATAGGATTTGTCCAAGAAATCAATGCAGAGCGCTCCCTTGCAGCTTTAAAAAATCTAGCCATTCCTACTTGTAAAGTGATCCGCGATGGCGTTCTACAGACTATATCCTCAAAAGAAATTATCCCTGGAGATCTTATTTTATTAGAAGCTGGTGATTTGGTTCCAGCAGATGGAAGAGTCATCCAATCTACTCAACTCTCCACACAAGAGGCTTCTCTTACAGGAGAATCTTTGCCTATTCATAAGATGATAGATCCGCTTGCGAAAAGCGAATTACCCCTTGGCGATCGAAAAAATATGGTTTTCATGGGAACAGTAGTCCTTAGTGGTAAAGGACACATGCTAGTGACAACGACGGGGATAAATACAGAACTTGGAACGATCGCTTCTTTATTAAGTGAGAGCAAAGAAGAACAAACCCCTTTGCAAATTCGCTTAGCCGGGTTAGGGCGTCGATTAGTCTTTCTTTGTCTTGGAATCGTTGCGATTGTCTTTATTCTGGGAATATTACAGGGGAATTCTTTTCTTAATATCCTTTTAATAGCAACAAGTCTTGCGGTTGCTGCTGTGCCAGAAGGACTCCCTGCAATTGTCACCATTGCGCTTGCTATCGGTGTCCGAAAAATGGCAAAGCGCAAAGCACTTATTCGTCGTCTTCCCTCTGTCGAAACACTAGGATGCGCCTCTGTGATCTGTACCGATAAAACGGGGACTTTAACGAAGAATGAGATGAGTGTGAGGAAGATATGGGTTAATCAAAAACAGATTGATGTTTCCGGTGTGGGGTATGCGCCTGAAGGAAATTTCGAATTAAAGACGCAACCCATCTCCCTTCCAGACTTCCCTGAATTGAAACGCCTTCTTGAGACGGGAATATTATGTAACAGCGCCAATCTTACGCATGAGAATCAAGGCTGGGAAATTACTGGCGATCCCACAGAAGGGGCTTTGATCGTTGCCGCAGAAAAAGGAGGACTAAAAAAGCAAGAGTTAGAGGCCGCAAATCCTCTTCTTGGAGAGATTCCTTTTGATTCAGAGCGCAAACGGATGAGTGTTCTTAGAAAGACTCCTGATGGAAATGTTCTTTTTGTTAAAGGAGCGCCCGATTTAATTCTGGATCGTTGTCAAACGGTTCTTCTTAAGAATGAGAAAATACCGCTTACCCCTCTTCTTAAACAAGAAATCCTGAATAGCAATCATGGTTTCGCGGGCGCAGCGCTTAGAGTATTAGCAATGGCATACAAAGACGTGGAGCTAGACAAGCACATAGATGAATCCATGGAAGACAATCTTACATTCATTGGCCTTGTGGCCATGATGGACCCCCCAAGAGCTGAAGTCAAACAAGCAGTTCAAACCTGCATGAGGGCAGGCATCCTTCCCGTGATGATCACAGGGGATCATAAGGATACAGCAGAGGCAATAGCAAAAGAGTTGGGGTTAATGACGGAAGGAGGCCTCGCAATTAGTGGAATAGAGCTTCAACAGATGACTGATGAGGAACTGAAAAAATCTCTCCGTAGTATTCGTATTTATGCCCGTGTCTCAGCAGAACATAAATTACGCATTGTACGGATGTGGAGGAGTTTAGGAGAGATTGTCGCAGTGACAGCTGATGGCGTGAACGATGCTCCTGCGATTAAGGAGGCAAACATTGGGATAGCCATGGGGATTAAAGGAACTGATGTGACTAAAGAAGCAGCGGATATGATCATTACCGATGATAATTTTGCCTCTATTGTCAATGCAGTAGAAGAAGGAAGAGGTATTTATGATAATATTATTAAATTTGTTAATTATCTGCTTTCTTCGAATATTGCTGAACTCATGGTCATTTTTGCAGGAATGGCCATTGGATTTAAAGACCCCGCTGGCAATCCTTTCGTCTCTTTATCTGCTGTTCAACTTTTGCTCTTAAATCTTGTCACAGATGGCTTTCCAGCTATTGCTTTAGGGATGGATCCTGTCGATCCAAAAGCGATGGAAAGGCTGCCTAGAAAGGCTAGTGAGCCTATTTTGTCATTTCGATTTTCTCTACAGCTGATTCTAGTTAGTAGTGTGATAGCTGCGGGTACGCTTATCTCTTGCCATTTTGGATTACAAACAAGTGCCGCCCTAGCACAAACAATGGCCTTCACGACTCTTGTCGTATTAGAACTCGTTCGAGTGCAAATGGTACGGTCCCAATATAACATAGGATTTTTCTCCAATCGATGGATCATTGGTGCTTTGGTAAGTTCGCTATTTGTTCAGCTGATGATTATTTATCTTCCTCCCTTACAGAAGATCTTTGGAACAGTTGGATTGGGCTTAAAAGAATGGGGAGTTATTGCCATTGTAGCTTTTGGTGTAGGCATTGGTGGGTATGTGATTAATCGAATATTTAGAAAGAGGCAAGCATGAACAATCAAACGAAAATCGCTTACTTCTCAATGGAAATCGCTATAGAAAAAAACTTGCCCACTTATAGCGGAGGGCTTGGTGTATTAGCGGGAGATACAATTTTTGCAGCTTTAAATCTCAAAATCCCAATGGTTGCTGTCACCCTGCTCTATCGAAAAGGATACTTTTATCAGAAATTGGACGCTAATGGATGGCAATTCGAAGAACTTGCTGAATGGGTCATCGAAGATTTTCTGCAAGAGTTACCAGAACGAATTAAAGTGTACATCGATAATCGGATCGTTCATGTAAGGGCATGGAAGTTTGAAATAAATTCTCCAGCTAACTTTAGTATTCCCGTCTTCTTCTTAGATACTAATCTTCCTGAAAATGCTGAGAGTGATAAGGCTTTAACTGATTATCTTTACGGAGGAGATCAATACTATCGTCTGTGTCAAGAAGTGATCTTAGGGATTGGCGGAGTGAAAATGCTTCGAGCCTTAGGATATCAGCACCTAGATCGTTTTCATATGAATGAAGGTCATGCAAGTCTTTTGACTTTGGAACTTCTTGAAGAATCACGAGCAAGCGCCGGAAGAACAGCAGTTTCAGAAGAAGATATTGAAAATGTAAAGAAACAGTGCGTGTTTACCACGCACACTCCTGTCGCTGCTGGTCATGATAAATTCTCTATGGATCTTATTATTCAAGTGTTAGGTAATCGAGAAGTTTTCAATAGAAAAGATATCTTTTGCTGTGAGGGAGTTTTAAATCTAACCTATCTCGCTTTAAACCTAAGTCACTATGTAAACGGGGTCGCAAAAAAACATGGGGAAATTTCAAATCTCATGTTTGGCCATTATTCAATCGATTCGATTACCAACGGGGTTAATGTCACCAGATGGGCATCTGCTCCTTTTCAAGGACTATATGATCGTTATATCCCCTCCTGGAAGGAAGATAATTTTAGCCTGCGCTACGCCCTAAACATTCCCAAGAATGAAATTTGGGAAGCCCATATGCAGGCGAAAAAACAACTGATCCAATATGTGAATCGACAAACGAACGTCGGAATGGATCAAGACGTGTTAACCATAGGCTTTGCGAGAAGAGCTGCAGCTTATAAACGAGGGGATCTTCTTTTTCAGGACTTGGAAAAGCTCAAATCTATCGCTAAAGAAAAAGGACTTATTCAGCTTATTTATGCGGGGAAGGCACATCCACAGGATCGAGAAGGCAAAGAGCTGATTCAACGGATTTGTCGTGTTAAAGAGGCTCTTAAAAATGAAATCCGTATCGTTTACCTCGAAAATTACGACATTGAGCTAGCAAAACTGATCACCAGCGGAGTTGATCTTTGGTTAAATACCCCCCAAACACCCATGGAAGCTTCTGGAACAAGTGGGATGAAAGCGGCATTAAATGGAGTGCCCTCCTTGAGTATTTTGGATGGTTGGTGGATAGAAGGGTGTATTGAAGGAATTACCGGATGGTCTGTTGCGGACGATAAGCAAAAGCATGAATCGAAAAATGACTCTATTGAAGATGCTTTTTGGCTCTATGAAAAGCTTGAGAAAGTGATTGTTCCGATGTTTTATAAAGAAAGAGAGAAGTTTATTTCTATCATGCAGCATTGCATTGCATTAAACGGTTCCTTTTTCAACAGCCAAAGAATGTTACAACAATATGTTTTAAATGCTTATTTTAAATAAAAAAAGAATGTCAAAATTATTAATTTTTGTTCTAACTATATTTAATATAGGCCCGCTTTTTTCTGAGGAGGATCCTTTGAACCAATCTTCCTTGCAATTAGAAACATTAGTAGAGGAAGTTTTGAAACGTAATCCAAACCTAGAAGCAGCTAAGGAACGCATTCGAGCTGCTGCTGAAGTTGTTCCTCGAGTCCAGGTAATCGATGATCCGGAATTCAAATTCTTGAGCGATTACAACAACTTTAAATCAAACAGCGAATTCATTCCCATGCTTCAATATCAAATTTCCCAAACATTTCCTTTCCCAGGAAAACTTGGATTAAAGGGAAAAGTTGCCGCAGAGATTCTTAAACAATTTCAGAGTCAAGAAGTCATTACCAAGCGCGATTTGATTTTACAAACAAAAAAACTCTATTTTCAGCTTTTTTTTAACAATGCTTCTTCTCAAATTAATCAAAGCAATCGTGATCTAGTTAAAAATCTTATCGATGCAAGTTTAGCATTATATAAATCGGGTGTCGCTGGCTATGAAGAAGTCGCTAAAGCACAAGTCGAGCTTCAAGTTTTGGATGAGCAGCTATTATCGATCCAAGCAGACAGGATTTTTATTGTTTCAATGCTTAATGCAATTCTTGATCGGCCTCAAAAGGAGTCCATAGGACAACCCGTAGAAGATTTCAGATCATCGGTAAATTTCTCCTATGAAAATCTGGAAAGGTTAGCGTTGCAAAAAAGACCAGAATTAAAACAGATACAAGCCATGGTTGAAGAGCAACAAATGATGGCAAAGCTTGCTAAAAGGGAATATTTACCAGATGTTACGCTATCTGCAGGATACGAACAGATTACTCATAATCCGAGGGATAATGCTTGGGAAGCGAGCATCAGTTTTAAAATTCCTCTTTGGGTTGGCCAAAGGCAAAAGCGTCAAGTTCGTGAAGCACAAGCTAGAGCATCGGCTAATCGAAATGCACTTAAAGGAATGGAAGCATTAGTGCGCGGACAAATTCAAGAGACTCTCGGCAAGCTTAAAGCAAATGAAGAACGGCTGCTTTTATATGAAACAGGATTAATCCCTAAAATTCAAGAAGCGCTCAAAGCATCTGAAGCAAGCTACCGTGCAGGAAAAGGGGGATTTTTACTTCTTCTCGATACACGTAGGCAATACCAAGATATCTCATTGGAGTATGAACGCGTAAGAGCAGAAAAGGAATCTTTAATAGCAGAATTAGAACGCGCTGTTGGAGTGTCTTTGGAGGAAATTCGATGATTTTAGCAACCATTCTTCTTTTAAGTTTAACTCCGCAAATTGCGGATGCTTCAATGGAAGGTATGTCACAAAACAAAAAGCCTGTCCCAGGATATGCAGGAGTTCAGATTGACCCGGGAAAATTACAGCTGTTTGGAATTACAACGGAAAAACTGCAAATTCGCGATTTGTCTAAAACGATCCGCACTGTTGGCCTTGTTGAAGTCGACGAAAGAAGGATTGCCAATGTGCAAACAAAATTTAAAGGATGGATAGAGAAACTTTTTGTCAATTTCACGGGAACCCCGGTGAGTTATGGTGAACCTCTATTTTCCGTCTATAGCCCCGATCTATTGACAGCTCAAGAAGAGTATTTACTAGCTCTTAAAGGTGGAGAACGGCCGGTACAGGGAATGTTTGGGGAAGAACTCACTCAATCAAATGAGGACCTCTTAGAAGCAGCAAGGAGACGCTTGGAATTATGGGATGTCCCAGAGCAAGAAATTCAGCGTCTAACAGAGACGCGAGTTCCTACAAAAACCTTAACAATTGAATCTCCTGTAGAGGGAATCGTCTTAAACAAAAATGCTTTTGTCGGCATGAACGTCGAGCCTGGAATGAATATCTTCACCATTGCAGATCTTTCTCATATTTGGGTGATGGCGGATATCTATGAACAAGACATCTCGTGGATAAAGATGGGACAAAAAGCCACTCTTGCTCTTACCTCCTTCCCTGGAAAATCTCTTATTGGCTCTGTGGCATTTATTAGTTATATCGTTGAACCAAGCACACGTACGATGAA
>CAYWSY010000102.1:0-6823 GCA_964461105.1 uncultured bacterium | reverse complement strand
ATCATTTTTATCGTTGATTTTGTTGCTCAATAAAAAGACTTTGCAGGTATCCTGGAGAAAGATGAGTGATGACGATATAGTATATTTTGTTAGTTTTGGAATCTGTTTCATATTGGCGACTTATCAAGGCATAAAAACTAAAAATGAACGTTTATTATACGGGGTTGTTTTAGGAGTAAGTGCTCTGAGTATGCAACCCCCATTTGATGTCCCGCTGGAATTTGTCTTTTCATTTAACGGATTATTGGGGTTTGCGCTCGTTTTGTCTAAAGGAATCTCGCAAAAACTGCATAAATCCTTTATTTTTCTAGCAAGCTTCCTACTCATCACAGGCAACATCTTTTTGTTACAACATTTTTCCTCTCCAGAACATGCCCCGCTATGGATATTTATCGAATACGGATTTGGATTATGCTCCCTCATGATCTTCGTTTTTTTGTTATGCAAAATTTTGCGCAAAAAATTAGACAAAAACTTCATTGTTTTTGATCTGCTTTTATTGATATTTGGGCTTTCTTTACTTTTCCGTGCATTCATTCAGTTGCCTTAATCAACGAAATGGGACTCGAGGAGCTTGCCATTTAATGCGTTCCAGTGGCTGGTGTGGATAGAGCCATCTGGGTTTTGGACGACAATACAGTGGACAGGGAGATATACATCGGAGGTTTTTCGGATCGAAAAATCGTTGCCAAATGCGGCTCTCGTAATTTTCTCGATTTGGGAAAGAGAAAACCTGCGACGGATCCTCTCTGTGTTGTGATGGGATTTGGTTACAAGGCGCTCGTCGAGTTTGGTTGAGGGAAGTGTTTTGAGCTTTGGGTTTTCAAGATGGAGGCGGTAGCGGTTGCCGGTTTGAACGATAAGTTTTTTTCGTCTGCAGCTGTCGACCCAAGCGTCGAGGATTTCATTGTCGACGTGCAGTATTTTAGAAAGGCCCTCTCTGTCGCTGACGCCCCCTTTGCGGGCAAGGGCGTTGATCACCTTGAATTCTTGAGGAGAGGTATTTGCATTGATGCAGTCGGAAAAGCCGTGTGTTTTTTCCCATTGTCGTGTGTCGATCACCATTTCTCCATCGGTCATATCCCAGAGCATGACCCCTTCTCTCGTTTTTTCATCGGAAACAAGGTACTTAACTTCGAGCAGCAAATAGGGATAGAATTTAACAGATGTATCGAGGAATTTGTGGCGGTTGTCTTTGAGAAGATGGTTGCGGTGGGCTTCCATGATTTGGTTAGCGCTGTAACGGATCTCAAGCGTGTGGAATGAGCCTGTATTGAGGAGTTCTTCGACTTTGTTTTTCACATCAGGACGCGTAGATGCAATCCACCATAGGCCATAGCCTGCAGAAACTAAGCTAATGAGCGAAAACAAAAGACGCATGAAGACTCCCTCTTCATTTCATCATAGTTAGAGAGTGCTTTTTTTTCTATACCGACTCTTAAATTAGGATGTTGAGAAATTCTGACATTAGGTATCATCGTAAACAATTACAAATACTATTTTGGTTCGAATGAAAGTTTTTTTTCTGTGGGTTATCGCCCTATCCTTATTGACTTATGGATGTCAGAAAAAACATCCCGCAGCAGTGCGATTGCGTGCAATTTACGATCAACCCTGTTTTTCTGAAATCTGCTCCCGCGCAGCACAGGACGAAGAAACATTTAATTCTTTTAAGACGGACCCTTTTTTTACGCTTATCTGTGAGCGGCGTTCGTTTGATGAAGGGGCCCTGTCATTGATAGCTATTGAGCGCGAATGGCCAGAGTTTGCTCAACATTGTGAACAGTTTCGAGAAAATGACCAATTAGGAGCTCCCCGTGTCTACGATTATGGGAAGTGGGGCGTGTTTTCTCCGACGACGTTGTCTTACGTGGAAATGGCCGTGCGCGCACAACGGGAATTGGGAGATCTGTCAGGAAAAAAGATTTTACAGGTTGGCGCTGGATATGGTGGTTTATGCAAGATCTTAAGCGATCTTCATGTTTTTCAAAGCTATACTATTGTGGATTTTCAACCTCAAATTGATCTTGCGCGCAGTTATTTAAATCGCTTAGGTATATCTGGTGTGACTTTTTGTACTTGGCAGCAGCTTTCGAACCAGGGTTATGATTGTGTGGTAAGCGAAGGGCAATTTTCTGAATTATGCAAAGAAGAGCAGCTGCGACTCATCGATCAAATCTTCAAGCATGTGGATACGGGATGTATTTGGGGATATGTAGTGCCGCAACATTTTGGGGTATCTTCACTTGGCCCTGACTTAATTGAACGGCGGCTAGCGAATCAAGGAAAAGAAATTTCCCTAATTAAAGGGGGGAGAGGAAATTATCAACTCTATTGGACAATTAAATAAAGGAGCTTTTGACGATACTATGTCTCTATTGCGTTTCATTTTTTTATCAGTCGCTTGCCTGATTTGTGCTGGCCTTTCCGCTCAAGAGTTGGGTGTTGAAGAGACTGAGATCTACCATTTTAAGGGGGTGCATTTTTTAGCAAGTTATTGTGAATGTGATTCTAATGCACTGGAAGATGTAGATGGGCTCTACGATGCGATGCAACGCGCAGTTGTTGAATGTGGTGCTACTGTCTTGCAGTCATCGCACTACATTTTTCCTCCGAATGGGATGACCATGGTGGTTTTACTCTCAGAGAGCCATGCAAGTATTCATACTTATCCTGAACATCGGGCGTGTTTTGTCGATTTGTTTACTTGCGGTGACAAATGCTCTGCAGAAAAATTTGATGCTGTTTTACAAGACTATTTGAAGCCTAAAAAAATTGGGCAGCGTATTTTATTGCGCAATGAAGAGGTTATGGATCCTTAAATGCATTTTAAAGATCGATTAGATGCAGGATGTCAATTAGCCCAGAAACTGCTGGGCTATTTTAAAAGGCCGGATGTGATTGTGCTTGGGCTTGCCCGTGGAGGGGTGATTGTCGCTGCGGAAGTGGCGCGTAGGTTGCATGTTCCTTTAAATGTGATTGTTGTGCGCAAGATTGGGGCTCCAGGAAATCCTGAGTTGGCTATCGGAGCGATTGGAGAATCGGGTGAGGGGGTCTTTAATCGGGAGCTCATTGCTTATTTGGGAGTTTCTCCTGACGCGCTTCAGCATGAGGTTGCCATACAGAAAAAAAATCTTCAGGCAAGATTAGCTTTATATCGAGGAATAACAAAAGCTCCAAATTTATCCGGAAAAGTGGTTATCCTTGTCGATGATGGGATTGCAACGGGAGCAAGTGCCCATGCGGCAATCCAATCGGTGAGGTCTCAAAGTGCAAAAGAGATTGTATTGGCAGTTCCCGTGGCAGCTCCACAGGCGCTGAGCCAACTGATGCCTGAGGTTGAAACAGTTGTCTGTCTGTACAGCCCTGATGCTTTTGAGGCGGTAGGGGAATTTTATGAGTTATTTGGTCAGACAACAGATGAAGAGATTGTGGCTCTTTTAAGGTCTGATTATTCCCAGGCGTAATTGCTCGAGTCAAAGATATTTATGGAGAAAATCTCCTTAAAGGCACGTTGAAACTCTTCTTCGCCCAGGCGGATTGCTTCTTTTCCATTGTAGAGGCCACGTAGTGCAGGAGGGATCAGAACTCCCCTTTCTGTCATCTCTTTTTCAAGGATTCGATCGTGAAAGACAGTGTCTTGGCCGATGAATTCTACTAAGGTAAAGTTGCTCTTGACGTGGATGAGCTTTTGTGTTTTCGGCTGTTCATCAGGTGCCTCTGATGAGATGGTCACAACGGTGGGCGCGGCTTGTGGGTCTTCAGCGGATAGGGGCTCAATAGAGAATGTAAGCAGGGCTCCTAGGAGCAATGTTTTAAGAACTGTACACATCATTTCACCTCATATGATTTTTCTACACATCATGCTCTAATTCGTTTTAATTATCAATTAAAATGGTTTTGTTTATCTAATGCTCTCAATTTTTTCTTTGTAATAACTAAAGAGCTGTGGCTCATTGTTTTCTAACCAACTTGCCAAGGAATGTGTGGTGTCAAGGATTTCTTGAGAGTAAATAAAATGATTGCTTTGTCGCATGTCTGAGACAAAACGGCCAATGTCGATGCTAAGTGCTCGAGTTCCATCCCATCCATAATTTTTCTCTAAAATGGGGTCACTATTTTTGATCCCTTTACGGCATTGGGTGGCGATTAAATCTATGATCGAATCGATCATCATTTGAGCACCTTTAAGATCGTGATTGTTCACCATTTTTTCGAGAGCTGGAAAAATGAGTTCAGCTTTTTTTTGGACAATAAAACAGAGAGGATCAATGGGGAGTGTATAGCGATTGCCTGTTTTGTCTATTAAGGTGACGGTTTGATTCCAATTTCCTTTGGGAGTGAGATGGATCCACAGAGTTCCTGTTTCCCTTTGGAGTTCTTCAAAGGCTATTTTATAGCTGTTGAAAGTCATATCGAGCTTTTCGAGGTTGTATTCCATGATCTGCTGACGGCGCGAGCTGAGTCTTGAAGAAAGCGGATGATTGAGCCAGGGAAAAAGGCGCAAATGGGAAGGAAAACGGTAAAATTTGAGGACGTAGTTTTGGTCTTGGCTGATAAAGGCGTACGATTGATGTCCTTTAGCAAGATAGTGGTATTCTTGGTTGAAAACGGAGTCGAGATTGACAGCAGGAGGAAATGAGGTTTCACGTTCTTGGTCGGGATGGATGGTGCCTAAAATGGTGCGAATGCAAAATCCGTCGTTGAGTTTAAAAAAATAGCGGTCAACGAAGCAGAGGCACAGTGTCAGTGTTGCAAGAGCAATATAAAAAGAGTGATGTTTTCTAATCATATACCTATTGTGAGCCATAGTGGTTTTTAAGACAATTCCTGATGTTTTCAAGAGTTATTTTTTCACTTTGCTTTCCTTGTGCACAGGCGATCAATTGCTCTTGTTCAAATGATTTGAGTTGAGGATGTTTCCGAAGGAGGAGCTTACGTTTAACGTGGTTGATGAGGAAAGGCCCGAAGTCATATTCTGCATGGAGGATGGTTTTAAGTTTAAGAAAATCGTGTTTAGCCTTCTGCAATCGGTGTGCCAAATGGGTTGCGATCGATTCTTCAGAGTCATTCGGCATGAGACAGAGATTAAAAAACTGGGTTAATTCGGAAGAGATTCTGTCTTCAGCAAGAGCTTTCAAGTCATTTAAGAATGGGCGTTTTAAAGGGGGTGGATCGTAAAAAAAGGGAGTTCCTGTTGCAATCGCTTCTAAGATCGATTGATCTCCGGTACAGCCTATAAGGGTGTCAGACAGGGAAAAAAGAGAGGTGACTTGTGTTTGAGAAAGCTGCGAGGCTTCGATGATTCGTATTGTTTTTCCTGTTGGATTAAATGTGAGGACTTCTGTTTCTCTTTTTGAGAGGATTTGGATCTCTTTAATGCCGCATGCATTTAAGAATTGCACTCCAGCGCTCAAGGGGTGAGAAAATTTAATTTCAAGGAGTTGTTTGAGCCAGGGGATGTTGATGAAACAAATGGCGCAGTCTTTGGAATAGGGTTTTAGTGCGGCAATCAGGCTGAGTAGATAGAGATAGGTTCCTTTTACCGTTTTGGTGTATGCGCAATTAAAGGTATGGGTGTGAAGAACAGTGTCATTGTCTAGTTCGGGATGTAACATCCGAATGGTTTGAGGATCTGGAATGGGAAGTTGTTTGCAGAAGATCCCTTTTTCAGAGGCCCGGAGGCCCATGCTTCCTCCTCCTGTCTCGGGATGATAATGGGCCGATAGGGTGCTGCTGTGCTCTCCGATAGATGAGATTTGATCGGGATGAGCGTATCTGTGTAGATCAAAAAAAACAGTGGGAAATTGTACGATCAAATCGGCGGTCCGTAGAAGCGTTTGGAGAGATTCAGAGAAAGCTTCATAGATGATAGGCTGATTGAGCTTGCCTGTGTAGCGAATGACGTAATGAGTGGAAGTTTCAGGCAATGGTTTACTGTGATGAGCGAGGGTGACCACAGTGATCTTGAGTTTTGGAAATGCTTGCTTTAGCACTCTGGTAGCTTCTTGTTGTGCATAAAAATCGCCCAGGCCATCGGCGATCACCCACGTGAAGAGGACAAGAGAGGTTTCTTGAGGAGGACTAAATGGAGCGTAGAGATGTGTGAGCGCTCGATCAATAGAGGGAAGGTACTGAGGATGTTCTTGTATGAACGTGGTAAGTTCTGAATGGAAATCGGAGATCATGTTATGTGCCTGAATAGTAGAGGGACCCTGACGTACAAATCTTGAGGTTGCTAAGTTCGGGTTGAACGAGGAAAGCATGTTGCCAATGAAAAATAGGAGCAACTGGCATTTCATCGATGAAAAGGGCTTCAGCTTGCTCTAATGTTGAAAGACGCATGAGTCCAGTTTCTGTTCCAGATTTGTTAAGGAGGCGAATAAATTCAGGATGCTCCCAAGCGCAGTAGTTTTTGCTATGATCTTTGCATTTGAATCTCTCTAGAATATTGAAGGGGTCTTGGAATTGGGCGATCCAGACGGTTTGCGCTACAGAAAAATCTTTGGCGATGAGTTTGCTCATGAGAATTTTTGAATCGTAGCTCTGAAGGGTAATTTTAATTCCAAATGCTTTTTGCCATTGTTGTTGGATCTCTTGAGCCAATTTATCGTGAAGATCTGTTGCAGAATAAAAATAGGAAATTTCTGGAAATTCAGACGCATGGATGCCCAATTCTTGAAGCCCTAAGGCGAAATGGGTTTGTGCTGTTTCAAGATCGGCGTCTTTAAAGAGAGGAGTTTCTTTGTTATTTTTGAGCACGGGTGGAATGGCATTGAGTGCGGGTTGTTCGCCGAGTTGTGTGATATGGCTGACGATTGCC
>CAYWSY010000101.1:0-6886 GCA_964461105.1 uncultured bacterium | reverse complement strand
CTAAAGGACTGATTCAAAGCCGGGGCTTTGAATCAGTCCTTTAGGGGGCCTTTGAATCGGAAGGGGTGTAAATATTTTTTGTGAAAATGCATTGAAATTAATGTCTTAAAGAATAAGATCTGAATTGTGGCTGTGTTTTTTTAAATTAAGGTGTTTTATGAGAAGATCACTTTTAGTTGTTGCCCTAATGATCTTAGCGGGTTGTGGTAATTTGCAATCCCTGAATGAGAGTATGGATCGCAGCAACGAAATGATCTTGGGAAATACAACCGCAGTTCAGAAAAGTTCTGAGGTCATTCATGAAAACACCTTGGCTGTCATGGAATCGACTAAAACTCTTGCAGAGTCTAAAGAGGTCATTGCTGGAAGCACAGCCTTCTTACAGCAAGCAATGAATCAGTTAAATATTCATCCGATTCTTTTCCCAATTTTGATTGTCGTGATCTTGCTTGCATTAGCTCTTCCTTCTTTAATCTTGTTAACGTCGTATCGTACCCTTTCTCAAAAGATCACGACGCTTCTCGAGGTGCTAAAGAAAAAGTAGGGTATTGAATATTTTAATTTTTTCTTTGCGCCATTGCATACAATCTCCTTTTAGGGTATCATGAACAGCTACGGGGCCGCAAATGGACCCTAACTGATTATACAGATCTTGATGATCTTTTAAGTACTCAAAGAGAGAGGTTTATGTCATCTGATTCCAAAAAAATTTCGTTTACGCGTGAAGAGGGATGTGATTTTATCCGCGTCTTAAGGGCTCGTGTGAACCACTATTTCCAAGAACGTGGACTCTCTTCGAAGGCAAACCGGTTTATGTTTTGTAAATCAATTTTTATGGTTTGCGTGATGGGGCTGACCTTTTCGCTGATCTTGATGAATTTAGTCGGTCCTTGGGGATTGATTGGATTGAATGTGCTGTTAGGTTTGGTCGTCTCTTTTGGGACAATGAACATCATCCACGATGCGCTACATGGTGCGTATGTTTCCAATGCAGCGGTCAATCGTGCTTTAGGTTTGCTAATGGATCTCTTTGGCACCAGTTCCTTTTATTGGAGAAAAGAACATACAGTTGATCATCATACGTTTACCAATGTTATCGAACACGATGCGGATTTGGACGCTCCTTTTTTGTTGCGTCTGTGTCCTGATGCTCCTCATCATCGATTCCACCGTTTCCAAAATTGGTATGCTCCATTCTTGTATAGTTTAAACTTACTCCGTTGGGTCTATTTTTCTGACTTTAAACGGTTATACTTGATCCTTTCAGGAGCCCCTACGCGTGCGGCAAAGCCCTCCCCACTTGAGCTTTTCTTTATGATTGGTTTTAAAGCGATTCATATCGGGTTATTTCTTGTGCTCCCAATGTGCATCTTATCTATGGCGTGGTGGCAGGTGTTGCTCGGTTACGTCGTCTTCTTGGCGACGATGGGCATTACAGTAACGCTTATCTTTCAACTGGCTCATATCGTGGAAAATGTCGCTTTCCCAACTCCGAATGGTGACGGAAAGATTGAAAATACATTTGCGAAACATCAACTGACTACCACATGCAATTTTGCTCGGAAAAATTGGCTGGTTACCTTTCTGCTCGGGGGACTGAATTTTCAGATTGAGCACCATATTTTCCCTCATATTTGTCATACACATCTGCGGAAAATTTCCCCGATTGTCCAAATGACAGCTCAAGAATTTGGCCTTCCCTATCATGAAAATCCCTCCTTTTTCTCTGCTTTGAGATCCCATTTCAGGACGCTCAAACGTTTAGGAGAGCCTCCTTTGGAAACCTGAGGGAGGAGGAGAGGGATGGCGACTGATAAACTGCAACAGGTGCGCGCTCGGATGAGCGCCCTTGGAATTGAGGAAGAGGATCTCATTGAAAAGTTTATTTTGGGTTCGGGAAGTGGCGGACAGAAAATTAATAAAACCTCATCATGTGTCTATCTGAAGCATCTGCCTAGTGGGATAGAAGTCAAGTGCCAGAAAGAGCGCTCTCGTGAAATGAATCGCTGTATTGCCCGTGAGGAGCTGTGTCATCAAATTGAAGAGCGCTATCGCCAAGAGAAGTTAGCCCAGCGTCACCAGATAGAAAAGAAGCGTCGGCAGAGGAGAAAGCGCTCTAAAGCGGGACAGGAGCTGGTCAGACAGGCAAAAAAACGGCATTCTGAAAAGAAAAATTTACGTCGATATTCCGATCGAGAATAAAAAATGGGCGCCGATGGGCGCCCGATGTGCTACTAGCGCTTTGAGTTAAAGTTGCGCGATTTAAACCGCTGCGGGCCGCCGAACCGTCTTTTTGGTTTGAAGCTGGCATGAGCAGGTTTATGAGAGGCTTTGAGTTGAGGCTCCATTCCTGGGATCACGTGCGACGCCATTTTATGTCCGGTGAATTTTTCAATTTCGCGGACTAAGTGGTTTTCTTTTGGCGATGCGAAAGAGATCGCGATCCCATTGGCCCCAGCTCTACCTGTTCGACCAATGCGGTGGACATAATCTTCAGGATTGTGGGGAAGGTCAAAATTGATCACATGGGAGATGGTAGAAACGTCAATGCCTCGCGCCGCGACGTCAGTTGCTACTAAGACTCGGATTTCGCCTTGGCGCATTTGATTAATTGTGCGTGTTCGTTGGCGTTGATTCATGTCTCCGTGCATTGCAGCTGCATCGTGACCCATCTCATTGAGTTTATCAACTAATTGGTCTGCTTGGCGTTTTGTTGATGTAAAGACAATGGCTTGTTTGAGTTCAGAATCATTGACAAAATGATCTAAAAGGCGGTGTTTGTGACCAATATTATCAACAGAGTGAAGTCTCTGTTCGATGTTTTCGTGTTTGGCATATTCAGCTGAAACAGCAACTTCTAGAGGATTGTTAAGGAGTCGTTGAGAGAGTTTTAGAACAGGGCCTTTTAGTGTCGCAGAGAACATGAGTGTTTGACGTGTCGAAGGAGTTGCAGCTGCAATCATTTCAACCGGTTCAATAAAGCCCATGTCGAGCATGCGATCCGCTTCATCTAAAACTAACATTTCAAGGCGAGAGAATGGGATTTTTTTACGTTCGATAAAGTCGATCAATCTTCCTGGAGTTGCAACGAGAATTTCATAGGGTCTGCTTAAATCTTTAAGTTGTTTAGGATAAGGAACGCCACCATAGACGCAGACTGTTTTCATGCGTGGAAGAAAGCGACTATATTTTGCAGCTTCTTCAGCGACTTGCATTGCAAGCTCCCGTGTAGGAACGAGGATGAGAACTCGAGGTCCAAAGCCGGGAAGGGCAGGTTTTGTGCTTAATCGGGAGAGTGTTGGAAGAATAAAAGCAGCCGTTTTTCCTGTTCCTGTCTGAGCAGATGCGCGTAAATCGGCCCCTGAAAGAATGAGAGGGATTGCTTGTGATTGGATTGGGGTTGGAGCCGTAAAGCCAGCTTCTTCAATGGCTTGAAGAATTTTTGAATTGGAAATTAATTCTTTAAAAGACATGTATGTTCCACATTGGTAATTAGGTAATCGCGTGATCATACCATGTGAGATGATATTAATGACAGGATATACTGTGTTCAGCTCAAAGGGAGACGACAAAATTTCTTGACTGAAGTGTTGGGCTTCACGTATTCTTACTCGCAAAAATGCGTTACCAAATGAATATGAACATCATGAGTCGGAAACTAAAATATCCTCTTGCTATTGGCGTTGTCTTAAGCGTTCTTTTTATCTGTTATCTTTTTATTGCACCCGATAGGCGCACTCCTAAGGTTTATGATTGCTTTCTTTTTTACAATGAACTTGAGCTGTTAGAAATTCGTTTAAATGAGATGAATGATTCTGTTGATAAATTTGTAATTGTGGAAGCGTGTGAAACATTTCGAGGGAACCCTAAATCTTATATTTTTGAAGAAAATAAGCATTTGTTTGAAAAATTTGCTGACAAAATTATCCATGTGAAGGTCGATCAAAAGGTGTATACTGAAAATCCCTGGATTAGGGAGCGCTTTCAGCGGCAGCAGATCATGAGGGGACTTGTCGGATGCCATAAAAATGACATTGTAATCCTCTCTGATATTGATGAGATTGTTAGAGGCTCAAAACTTCCTGAGATCATTGAATTACTTCAATCCAGAAAGGCTCAGGCAGTTGTATGCGAGCAGGACATGTATCTGGGTTTCTTTAACCGCTATCAGTCGAAGTGGCACGGTACTGTATGCACGAATTATCATGTGATTAAGCGCATTTCTACAAAGAGCACGCGGCGTTTGCGCAATATGCAAGAGCGTTTAATGCGTCGTACTGGGGTTACTAAGATGATCTGTCTTCCCGATGCAGGATGGCATTTTACATCGATTGGTGGGGTTGCTAGACAAATTTTAAAGCTGGAGTCCTATTCGCATGCTGAGTTTGATACTCCTGAATTGAAACAAGCTGAGAAAATTTTGCAAACGTTTAGATCTCATCAGTACGTCGAGATTGATTCTTCATTCCCTAAATGGATCGTTGATAACCGCTCTCAATACGAGGAAATGGGGTTTATCGATAGTATTAGTTCGGAAGCGAGGGAGTGAGTTTGGTTAGATCTGGTTTTGGGAAAGCGGCTGTAAAATCGCTCTCTTGTGTAGCCTTCCAGATTCTGTTGCTGCCAAAGATGAAGAGTTTTCCGCGGACGACGAGGTCTCCATTGCGTGTCCAGAGTTCTACATTGTAAGTATTTCCATTGCGGGGGTCCATAATTTTTCCTTTGTATCTGGAGCCACTGTTGCGTAAGTTCCAGATGATATCAAGGCCACTGTAATAGGGGTTTCCAGCCACGCCTGTGGCTCTGCTTTTGGGGTTGTAAATCGAGTCTCCAATGACCCCTTCGCTGTTGTAAGAGCCAATGATCTTTCCATATTGCTTTCCTTCATAAGTATAGACAGCGATAATGCTTTCTGGTTTTTTTGTCTTGTCATTGAAAGTTTTCCATAAACCAGTGATATCGTCGGCAGCAAGCGGGGAGAGGAATGTTAAGAAAGACAAAATACCTAGAAGTAGTGACTTTTTCATTGTTAACCTCATTTATTTCTTGTTTTTCAACTTGAAAATAAATTGTCAACAATTAATTTAAGTCACTGTGCAATCTTCCATGGTTTGGGGGAGCCCTTTTCGTTTTGTTTTTCTGTTTGTTCCCATTGTTGATAGAATCGAGTGAGTCTTTTCCAGAACTCAACGGTTGTTCCAAGGACATCTGCGAATTCATGGGCTGCTAGATCAGAGATGGTTTCTGTTCCTCTGATAATTGCATTGACTTTGATCTCGCTCCAGTTCCCACCTAAGACATCGGCGAAGGTTTTTGCGTCCATCTTTAAGGGTTTTAAGAATTCTTCCTCAAGGATTTTCCCGGGGTGTGAAGGTTGTCTGTTTTTTGGAAACATTTTGTTCTCCTTAGAATTTAAGTTCTATGTCTGCAGGGCCATTTTTTTCCCAACGAAATGCAATCCGTATGCTCCCTTCAATGGGAATACTGTATTTGCCGTGAGCATCTCGGACGCAAGCTTCCTCTTTCATTGCAGGGAGCATGCATAGGCTTTGAAGGCTCTCGGCACAGTTGAGAAGATCTAAACGGCGCTCGACTTTTTTAAGGAGTTCTGTGGAAAGTGACTTGCGTAGTGCATGGGAATGGATCCCATGAAAGGCTTCTTCACTTTCTTTGTTTGCAAATGATTGCAGCATGTTTTACCTAGCTTTGAATAGGTGTTATATAACTGACTTATATAGATTTCTGAATTAATTAAAAGAGTTTTCTTTATTTTTCGAAATTGATTCGCAAAAGATCTTAAGAAAATGTTGTTGTGAAAACAATTGAGCTGATTCGCTCTTTAGAAATTGTTGGATCCTTGTGAGATATCCATTATATTCTTCTTTTGACATTTTTTTTATAAATGTGTGAAGGTCACTTAAGCTCTCAAACTTGCGTCGATCGATAAAGCAGTTGCTCGGAATGTATTGATCGATGTTGCTAGCCCCCCAATAGATGGGGACATTGCCTGCTGCAAAGCAATCGAAAATTTTTTCAGTAATATACCCTTTGATCTGATGAATATTTTCATAGCAGATGCTAAATCGATAGTGTTTGATCGTTTCAATTTTGTTCTCGATTGCACCTCGATAGGAGCAATGTCCTGTTTCATTCCAGCCTCTTCCATAGAATTCGAAGCCAGTTTCGTTGACATGTTCGAAATAGGAGATGGCTTTTTCTCTTTCTTGATAGAGTTCATTCGGATGGGAGCTAGATAAGTTGGAACAGACGAGTGTGCACAGTTTTTTCTCTTCGAAACTCGGGAGTTTTGCGAGCATTGGCAACAGAACTGGATAGTAGAATTTAAAGTAGGTCTGATTATCTACAAGATCATCATCCCAAGTGTAGATTTTAGAAAAACATCGGGTAACTTCAGGGGAATACATATTGGGTAAAACGGTTGGTGGTTCCCACATGAAGAGGATTAATTTTTCTTTAGGCAATCTCCAAAGTTCATGGTGTTTATAGAAATTGCGATTGATGTTCCAAAAGATGATTGCGGAAATATCGTTTCCAACAGGAACCTGAGGAGCAAGATCGATCGAAAATCTGCGTAGAAACTCAATCCATTTGTTTTTGACTTTTTTGATCGATTCTCCATAGCGACTCAAGTCGCTGATTTCGACCTGAGCGTTGATCCCTTGTTGTTTAAGGGCTTCTGTGAGGTAGTCTGGAGCTACGGAGAAGTTGGGAACAAGTTCGATGACTGTTTCTTGAGCTGATAGATTTTCAGCGAAGAACAAACAGAGGAGTGTTGCAAATCTGAAAAAAAAACGTGTCATGCATCAACTTTAATAAATGATGCCCTTTACTTGCAAGCGTCAGCCATTGCACTTCCTGCAATCCA
>CAYWSY010000100.1:0-6940 GCA_964461105.1 uncultured bacterium | reverse complement strand
TTTTGGGGGTGTTTGGGTTTTTGGTTTTGGTGGTGTTTTCTTATGGGGTGTTGGTTGAGTTTGGGGTGCGCGTTGTGTTGGAGCTTTGATTTTTGGGGGAGCAGGAACGACTGTATTGACAATGAGAGGTTTGCGCTTGGGTTGATTGCTTAATGTGGGATTGAGGATGAGTGCACTTAGAAATAGAGCATGAAGGGTGATGACGAAATAGATGATCTTGCGACGCATCGGATCACGAGAAGAGGACATCGTTTATCCTCCTGGTTGTAAAATGACATCCATTTGTTCATAGCCGGAGAGTTCTACGGCATTTTTAACAGTTTGATAGGTGCCAAAGGTTGCTTTTTTATCATGAAAGATCTGGGGAATCTTTGTTGGAAATTGAGTATGGGCGCGCTTAAGCAAAGGAAGGAGCTGTTCTGCGGAGACCAGTTTTTTATTGTACCAGATCGAATTGTCTTCGTGGACGTGAATGGTTAATGATTGATCTTCTTGGACGCTTGCCATTTCGCGGTTTTCTTTTGAAGCTCCGGTAGCAAGCTCGATGCGGTCGAGCTCGAGCATGGGGGCAATGATGATGAAGAGGATGAGTACGACAAAGACAACATCGATCAGTGGGGTAAGGTTGACTTGGGAATCTTCATGCGAGCCGTCTGCATATGAGGCGAGGCGTTTTTTGCGCATAGCTTACTCAACTTTGCGGTATTGAAGTTCGATGGAGGAGAGGAGTTGATAGAGGAAGTCCTCCATGTCTGAAATGGTCTGTGTAATATGGCTGCGCAAATAATTATAGGCGATGATGGCAGGGATCGCAATGATTAGTCCCATGACTGTGGTGATGAGAGCCGTCGAGATCCCTCCTAAAACTGCTGCATTAGAACTCACGGCTCCTCCAGAATGGAGTTCAGAGAGAGTTACTAAAATTCCCCATACAGTTCCTAGGAGCCCTAAAAAAGGAGCAAGGGTGACAATGGTTGGAAGAACATAGAGGTTTTTTTCGAGGATTTTTTTTTGGAGTGAAATCGTGGTGAGAACATGCGATTCGAGGATCTCCAAATCTGTCGATGAGAGGTAGACTCGTGCATGTTCTTCACTATTTTGCTTGGCAAAGTAGAGATTTTTGTTTAAAATTTCGAGGGTTTTAGCTTTTAAATCGGCAAAGATATGTCCAAAGGGGTGAGGGACATGAGGCTTATGAGGGCGAGGGAGTGTTTCAATATCTAAGTGTAGAACATTCTCTTTGTGTTGCGTGTAGATGTGTTGAAAGGCGTTAGAAATACGGCTGACTTGACGTGTGATCCACATTTTATAGAGCAGAACGGCCCAGCAAATCATTGAAAGTGCAAGCAGGCTTAAAATGATGAGTTTCCCAAAAAGATCAGATTGGGCATAAGCAGATGCAAATGCGCCGATGGAAGCTAATGGAATGGAAAGGGACATTCTAAACTCCAGCAATGGTTTCCCTTAAACGTATACGAGAATCCCACATTTATCAATGTTAAAAAAGCTTATTATAGCCTTGATAGCGATCAGTAGTTTCATCTTGCTGGATCGCATGTGCCATCAAAAGCCAAAAGAATTTCCGATGGCTGTGTATGCGATTGGTCCTTATTTGTTTGAAGGAGATGTGAGTGCGCCTTCCCTTAAGGAGTTTGAGAAGATCAATCAGATATTAAGCCAGCCATTCACCTATTTGGATAAGGGATCGCAAGCGTATGTGTTTGTTTCTGAGGATCAAAAATATGTGCTTAAATTCTTAAAGCAGCATCTATTTCTTTCTAATAGTTGGTTGTGTTACATCCCTTTTGAGTTCAATTCGTATTATAAAAAATATCGCGCACGTAAACAAAAAAGGATTGCAGCATATGATGCTTGTCGGATTGCTTATACAGAATTAAAAGAGGATACGGCATTGGTTTATTTGCATTTGAATCCTACGACTGAATTAAAAAGGAAGGTCACCCTCATCAATCGCAGAGGGAAAGAGAAGCTAGTAGAGATCGACAAAGCGTGTTTCATGATTCAAAAAAGAGCTGATTTAATCTATCCTCGGATTGCTCAAGTGATGGAAGATGGTAACCTTGCTGGTGCTGAAGCGATTGTGACATCTGTTTTCGATTTGTGTGAGCGCATGGGAAAACGGGGTGTATTTGATCACGATGCGAAGGTGCTTAATAATTTCGGGTTGATTGATGATCGTGCTGTTCAAATTGATGTAGGGAATATGAAATTGGATCGCAATCGTCCATCTACACGTGTGTATAAGCAAGAGATTCGAGAGATTGTAGGTCCATTTGGCGCTTGGATTGAATCGGCTTATCCACAGCTCGCTCCCCATTTCTATAACCAATTGGCTCTTAATGTTGATTGACTCCCATGCACATTTAACTTCTTCTCAGGTCATTGACCATATTGACTCTCTTTTACAGCGCGCTGCACAAGCTGGAGTGACAAAGATTGTGAACATCTGCACTGATGCAGTCACACTTCGAGAAGGAATTGCTTTAAAGCAAAGGTTCCCATGGATCTATAATTCTGCTGCAACAACTCCTCATGATGTCGAGGCGGAAGGGGAATCTTTTTTTCCAATAGTTGAGCTTGCAGCAAAGGAAAAGCAACTCATTGCTCTTGGAGAGACGGGATTAGATTATTTTTATGAGCATTCGAATCGCACGCTTCAGCAAACATTTTTGCTCAATTATTTTGATTTGGCTCGAAGAACACACCTTCCCTTAATTTTTCATTGTCGAGAAGCTTTTGCAGATCTGTTTGCCCTTGCAGACGCCCATTATCAGGGATTTTCTGGTCTGTTACATTGTTTTACTGGATCTATTGATGAGGCAAAAGGAGTGATTGATCGGGGCTGGTATCTTTCGATCAGCGGAATTGTGACTTTTAAAAAGTCAGAAGCATTGCGCGAGGTTGTCAAATATGTTCCTTTGGATCGACTGCTGATTGAAACAGATACCCCTTATTTGGCTCCGCAAAGTAAGCGAGGACATCTTAATGAACCTGGCTTTATTGTGGAAACGGCTCAGTGTATCGCGCAGGTACTTGGCACATCGATTGAAGAGGTTACAGAGGCGACAGCTGTGAATGCTGAACGCTTTTTTCTTTTTCAAAATTAGTTTGTGATTATACTTTCAACTTTATCTATTTTAAGGGTTTTCTATGACAATGACAGCAGCAGCGGTTCCACGAGCATTTATATGGAGGAGGCTTCACTCGTTGATGGGACTTTGGTTAGTCCTTTTTTTATTGGAGCATTTGCTGACTAATTCCCAAGCAGCTCTCTGGCTTGGCGACAACGGCAAGGGATTTGTCGCTATGGTCAATGGGCTTCACAACCTTCCTTATCTTCAAGTGGTGGAATTAGTATTGCTGGGATTTCCAATTGCGCTTCACATGGTGTTAGGAGTGAAGTATTTGTTTACGAGCAAAGCGATTCCGAAAAAAACAGATGGGAGCGCACCTGCCATCCACACGTGTCGCAATCGCGCCTATAGGTGGCAGCGGATCTCCTCTTGGATTTTACTTTTCTTACTCATTGGTCACGTTGTTAAGTTTCGGTTTCTCGATTATCCTGACTCTGTTCGGGTTGGAACTCAAACCTCTTACTTAATGCCAGTGAATGTCGATGATGGCATTTACACTTTAGCAGGTAGATTGCAATTTTCCATTTATGATGCAGATGCAATTGCGAAGGCAAAAGCTGCAGTTGTTTCAAGAAATTCAGAAGAAGCGCTTCTTGAGGTGGCAGGATCCCTTCCGAGCCAAACATTTGATCCAGTTTTAGGGGTGGCTCCAGAAGCATACAACTCTCAAAAGGCGATTTTATTAAATGCTGCGCAACAGTATCGAGAAGAAGTGAATTGGGTAAACGCTTTGGAGCTTCAGAAGATAGGACCAAACCAGGTCTTGGCGGTGTGCAAAGATTTTGGAACAGCGACGCTTTTAAGTGTGCGCGATACGTTTAAAAGTCCCATGTATGTGGGAATTTACACCTTATTTGTTTTAGCGGCGTGTTTTCACGCCTTTAATGGGTTATGGACATTTTTGATCACTTGGGGATGGATTTTAAAACAATCAGCGCAGAACAGGTGGATTGCATTGACATTCGGACTGATGCTGGTCATTCTCTTTTTGGGGCTCGCTTCGATCTGGGGAACATATTGGATGAATTTACGCACTTAAAAGGAATCTCATGAGCATGCGAAAAACAGGAAAAGAAGTGATTGTCGTTGGAGGCGGGCTTGCGGGACTCTCTGCTGCAATGAAGCTGGCTGAAAAAGGGTGTCACGTCAAAATTGTCTCCGTGACAAAGGTCAAACGTTCCCATTCAGTCTGTGCTCAGGGGGGAATTAATGCTGCAATGAATTTAAAGGGAGAGGATGACTCCCCCATGATCCACGCTTATGATACGATTAAAGGGGGAGATTTTTTAGCGGATCAGCCTCCTATTGTGGAGATGTGTTTAGCAGCTCCTGGCATTATTCGGATGATGGAGCGGTTTGGATGCACATTCAATCGCACTCTAGAGGGAAATCTTGATTTTCGCCGTTTTGGAGGCACCCTCTACCACCGAACTGCATTTTGCGGAGCTTCAACAGGTCAGCAGCTTCTCTATTCGCTCGATGAACAGGTGCGGCGATATGAAGCCAAGGGCAGTGTTGAAAAATATGAGCATCATGAATTCATGCGTTTAGTTCTCGATGATGAGAATGTTGCGCGCGGTATTGTGATCATGGATCTATTTAATTTAAAACTCGATGTGCTCAAGGCCGATGCGGTTGTCTTTGCAACGGGCGGCCCTGGACTGATCTTTAAGAAATCGACCAATTCGACATTTTGTACTGGAGCGTCCAATGGCAGACTCTACATGCAAGGGATGCACTATGCCAATGGTGAATTTATTCAGATCCATCCAACTGCAATTCCAGCGGAAGATAAATTGCGCTTGATTTCAGAGTCTTCCCGTGGAGAAGGAGGACGAGTATGGGTATATGGGGATTCGTCCAAAACGATCCAAACACCTGAAGGGAAGATGATCCCCTGTGGAGTCACGGGAGAGCCCTGGTATTTCCTTGAAGAGATGTACCCTGCGTTCGGCAATCTTGTCCCCAGAGATATTGGAGCCAGAGAGGTGCTCCGCGTTTGTGAAATGGGATTGGGCATTGATGGTAAAAATCAAGTGTATCTCGATGTCTCCCATCTTCCTCGTCAAGTTCAAAATAAGATCGATTCGGTCCTTGCAATTTACCAAAAATATACGGGAGAGGACCCCCATAAAGTTCCAATGAAAATCTATCCTGCGGTGCATTATTCGATGGGCGGCGCATGGGTAGATTGGCCTGCTGCAGATGATTCCGATCGCTGGACGAGATTTAGGCAGATGACCAACATTCCTGGATGTTTTAATGTTGGGGAATCCGATTTTCAATATCATGGTGCCAACCGCTTAGGAGCCAATTCTCTTCTCTCTTGCATTTTTGGCGGCCTTGTCACAGGTGGCGAGGTGCCTCGTTATTTGGAGGAGTTGAAACACAGTTATGGCAATCTTCCTTCAAGAATTTTTTCAGAAGCTCTTGCCAAAGAAGAGTCTTTCAAACATGATCTGCTGACAAGAGATGGAAGCGAAAATGTGCACGCGTTGCATGATGAGCTTGCTGATTGGATGGTTAAAAATGTGACGGTCAAACGGGAAAATAAAGACCTCAAGCAAACCATCGAAGAGATTAAAAAAATTCGCGAGCGTTATGAGCATATCACATTAGATGATCATGGGGCTGCGATGAATCAGACATACGCCTTTGCAAATCAGTTTCGGGCTATGTTAGAGCTCTCTCTTGTGATCACAAAGGGAGCCCTGTTGCGCAATGAGTTTAGAGGAGCGCACTATAAGCCGGAATTTCCAACGCGCGATGATGAGCATTGGCTAAAAACGACGATTGCAACGTTTGATCCGATACAAGATGAGCCTATGATCAGCTACAAGCCAATTGACGTGCGCCATTTGAAGCCTGTGATGCGCGATTATAGCAAAGCAAAAAAAGTGGTGCCCCATTTAGAAAACATTCCGGCAAACATTCAGTTGCCGGTGTAGAAGGAGAGGAAGTTGTGGAAAAGACCTTTATTTTGAAAATCTATCGGGGAACGACAGGCAATCAATATTGGGAAGAATTTGAGCTTGAACTCAAGCCTTTTCTCAATGTCAATTCTGCTTTGATGGAGATTCAAAAGCATCCGGTTAATCGGAAAAATGAGAAGGTCACACCCGTTGCTTGGGAACAGGGCTGCTTGGAAGAGGTATGTGGATCGTGTTCGATGCTCATTAATGGGCGTCCTCGGCAGGGGTGCTCTGCTTTAATTCATTTATTGCTGGAAGCTACAGGAAGTAACACGGTGACGCTCGCTCCCTTTACCAAATTCCCCTTGATTAAAGACTTGGTTGTCGATCGCACAGCGATGTTTGAAAATTTGAAAAAAGTGCGCGCTTGGGTTGATGCGGATGACGCTCTTGATAGAGGCTTTGGGCCGAAAATTAGCCCTGAGTTGCAAGAGTCGATGTATTTACTTTCCACCTGCATGACATGCGGTTGTTGTTCTGAGGCATGCCCTCAAGTCAATGAGCATTCGAAATTTATTGGTGCAGCTGCAATCTCGCAAGCTCGTCTCTTTAACGCCCACCCGGTAGGTAAGCTGATGGAGGCCAGTCGGCTTCGTCCCTTAATGGAAGAAGGGGGAATTAGCGATTGCGGAAACGCGCAGAACTGCGCTGCTGTGTGTCCGAAGGAAATTCCACTCACAGAGTCGATTGCGATGGTAGGGCGGCAAGTGGTAAAACAAGCGATTAAAGATATGGTCAGTTTGCCGGATGCGTAACTCAGTAGTCTGTATAAAAAGTTCTTGGTGCTAGTTTTCGCGTGAAAGCGCCCGCGGT
>CAYWSY010000099.1:0-6995 GCA_964461105.1 uncultured bacterium | reverse complement strand
CATCATTAAGCCCCATCCCAATCTTCGTCTGCAAGATGAGTTCTCCTTCGATGAACTATGCGAATCTCACACTGCCAACCCAAGAGTGCTCTTCTTGAATGATTTTCCTCCCATCTATCCTCTGTTAAATGCCATCGATATCTATATTGGGGACATGTCGTCGGTTGGATATGATTTTTTAACCTTTAACCGTCCTCTATTTTTTCTGAACCAAAACATGCGTGATGCAACACATGACAAAGGGCTCTACCTCTATCAATGTGGAACATCCATCCTTCCTGAGCACTACCCAGAGATTCATCGGATCATCCGCGATGTTGAAGCATTTGAGTTACGGGACTTTGCCAAAGTCCGAAAAACAGTTTACGACTACACCTTCGGCCCTGAGAAACAGCTTGAACAGGTAAAAAAAGAGATCCTCCAGAGCTATTTAAAATTTCCCGATTCTGATTGGAGCTTTTATTAGACCTCTTGAGTAATGAAGGGTTCGTCGATTTTCGGGTATGATTACGCAAGAGGTCTATGAAGTGAAGGCTATCAGCATTCTAACAGGCCCGTCAACTCTCCTCGACCATCTCGGGGTACTCAGTTGCTTACTTGACATCCCCCTTATTGTGACCGATCCCGATGTGTTTACCCAAGCTCAAACCTTTTATCCCCAACTCAATGTAAAACAGCTTGACATGCAAGAGCTCTCAATTGAGTTTTTAAGCAACGCTGCTGATGTGATCTTTCAAACAACGAAAGCTTGGGTTGCAGAAACCAGCCCACTCTTCAAATTGCTTGGACAACGAGAACCTCGCTTTGTCTATTGCCCTCATGGAAACTCTGACAAAGTCTACTCTTCACACTCTTCTCTGGCTCAAGACCTCTACCTTGTCTATGGAGATCACTATTTGGATCTCTTACAACGCGAAGGGAGGATCAATTTTGTGCAACGCACAATCCGAACAGGAAATTACCGCCTTCCATTCTATCTGAAACACAAAGTGTTTTACGATCAGCTCTGTGAAGCCCACGTCTTCTCCCGTTTCAAAGACAGCAAGCCAACCTTTCTGTATGCTCCAACTTGGGACTCAAAGGAAATCCCTTCTTCTTTCTTTACAGAAACAAAGCAGATCATCGAGCAGCTTAAAAATGACTACAACCTCATCATCAAACTTCATCCCAAATTAATTGAAGACGATCCTGCGCGCTCAATCCAAATCATGGGCAAGCATGAACACGAGCCCTCAGTTCTTTTCTTGACCGATTTCCCTCCAATTTACCCACTGCTTGCACGCTGCGATCTCTATCTTGGGGACTTTTCTTCTATTGGTTATGACTTTTTAGCATTTGATAAGCCCCTCTATTTTTTAAATCCATCGCAGCATCAATCTCTTTCGAGACCTTATCTTTACCAATGTGGCATAGAAATCCCTACTAACCAAAAAGGGAGATTAAGAGAGTTTATCAAGGAAACAACAGGAGATGCTGGCGCCCCATTTCACGCAATTCGAAAAGCTACATATCATCATGTCTTTGGAGAGGAACGAGATCCGATCGAACTAAAAAAAGAAATCTGGGAATTATTAGATAAAGAAAGGCCTCGCATCTAGCGAGGCCTTTGTGTTCACTCAACCTATGATCAAGTAATCATTAACCAATCAAGCTTGAAGTTGTTTCTTCTTCGTCTGCATCAGCTGCAAAGAGTGAATCTTCTTTTGTCTCTTCGCTGTCATCAGATGCTACTAAAGAACCATTTGTTTCTTCTTCGTCTGCATCGGCTGCAAAGAGTGAATCTTCTTTTGTCTCTTCGCTGTCATCAGATGCTACTAAAGAACCATTTGTTTCTTCTTCGTCTGCATCGGCTGCAAAGAGTGAATCTTCTTTTGTCTCTTCGCTGTCATCGGAAGCTACTAAAGAACCATTTGTTTCTTCTTCATCACAAGCAAATAGAGCATCTTCTCTTGACTCTTCCTCGTCATCAGAAGCTGCCAAAGAACCATTTGTTTCTTCTTCGTCTGCATCAGTTGCAAAGAGTGAATCTTCTTTTGTCTCTTCACTTTCATCAGCAACTAAAATTGCATTCTCTTGTGTTGTCTCATCTCCCTCTTGAGCGTCAGCAAAAACAGCAACATTTAAGGAAAGGGCAGCTGTCAAAAGAACCCAAATATTCTTGCGCATGTCAAATCTCCATTTTTTTTCACATTAACTTACCCTCAACTTCTTGGCCCATGCTATCCATAAGGGCTATTGAGGCGGTTTTGAGACATCTTAAAAGTCTATAGGAATTTTCGCAAACATAAACTCAATATGATACAGGAGGCAAAACAAATACATGGCTTAATCCATCAAGATCACCCGCAGTAGAAATGGCTTCAATTTCATAGGAAGAAGCCCCTTCTTTTAGCCTCTGCATTTTAGACACAACTGCAACTCGAAATCCAGCCGGAAAAACACCATCTAAACCCGTTGTCACAAGCAAATCGCCAAGCTTTAAAATAGATGTCACTTCTTTTTTTGAATTTCTGTCAGAAGGAGCCCCTGAACGCAGATCGCGCGCGGGCCCTTCCCGATCGGCAAAATCATAATTAAAGCCAATCCCACGAAGCACTTGACCGCGCGTTCTCCAAAGAGGCCTGCTCGAACCAGACAACTCTCCCTTGGCCAAATAATTTTCTTGAGCTTCTAGATCGAGCGACTCTTTAAGATGCATTAGATCAGCAGTTAACCCCTTTAAATCATCTCGGCCCTCTAAGGTAAATAGCAAAGGATCAAGATGCTCTAATAAAAAGCGATTCTGTTCTCCCCCTCTTACAACACGCACGGCAGGATTCAGCCTCGAATCAGTCACAAGCCTCACGCGACTTTTACTAACTCCCACAGACTCCACCACACCCACAATGCTGGTTCCCACAATAACTGGACTATTCTTAGCAATCACTACCTTCCCAATTGCTTGATTATCTCGTTCCCCCACATTAATCCACATTGAAGAACTCCATGACGAGGGCTCACGAAAAACCACTTGAGCCGGAATTGCTTGTAAACACAATTCGAGATGGGCTGAGAACTCTTGATGTTTACGTATCATCAGCTCTTTTAATGAGCCGTCTGCGCCCGCTCTCGTTGATAGCGCTTTCATCCTTTCAAACTGCACATTGATGCGATCTTCAAAAATAAGATATTCCCGAACATGATCAAGTTGAGAGCGCAACAAAATGTTTTCTTGTTTTAGCTTTTCCAACTCTTGTTCTGCAGCTAAGGAAGCTTGACCATTTCCTACCGTAGGCAACGTGAGCACAAACAGCGCCTTTTCTTTTAAAATGTGCAATCCTCGCCAACAGGGAGCCACAGAGCTGATCGCAACGGACCGGACGCTGTCTGAAGCTCCTTGAGACAGACTCATTAGAGAAAAGAGCAAGAGGGCCAACAACAAAAAGGGACGATAACTCATTTTTTTCACTGCATCACCGCAAGAATTGCGTGGGAAACGAGATCAAGATTCGCTCGATTAAGTCCACACACATTGATCCTTCCATCTGTGGTCATATAAATCCCAAATTCCGCTCTCATCCGCTCCACATGCTCTTTTTTCAATCCACTATAACAAAACATCCCTTTACATTCACTGAGATAACTAAAGTCAAATGAACTCTTCTGACTTGTTAATCTTTGAACCAATTGATGCCGCATCGTTTGAATCCTCTGGCGCATCGCATGCAATTCTTGTTCCCATACGCCACGCAGCAGGACATCACTTAACACATGCGCTACGATTCTAGATCCATGAATCGGGGGATTGGAATAATCAACACGAATGATCTGTTTCAATCGACTCGACACCTTTTGCCTGATTTCATTTGAAGGCGTCACTATAAACAACGCACCAATCCGCTCACCATAGAGGGAAAAATTTTTTGAATTCGAGTAAGCAACGAAAAGCTCCATCCCTTTTGCAGCAAACGTGCGAATCGCACGCACATCCTCAGAAAGGGAAATGCCAAACCCTTGATAGGCGCAATCAAAAAAAGGAAGCAATCCTTTGCGTTGGAAAATCTCAGCTAGTTCATTCCACTCTGACACACTAAGGTCAACGCCCGTTGGATTATGGCAGGATGCATGCAAGAGAACCACACTCTTCTCTGGAAGCGCATTTAAATATTCCTTCATCAACTCAAACTGCAAACGGTGACGCCCTATATCGTAATAGGGATAATTTTCCACTTGAAGTCCAACTCCTCGAAAAACCCCAGCGTGATTGGGCCAAGTCGGATGGGAAATGTAAACGACTGCAGGGATCTCTTGTTTAATAAATGCAGCACCGATGCGGAGCGCTCCTGTCCCTCCTACAGCCTGAGCGCTACAGATCCGTTCGTATTCCCTTCCCCAAAATTCAGCACCAAACACAAGTTCGCCAATTTTAGCGAGATAATGATCATCCCCATCAATGGGAGCATACTCTTTGTTTTTTTCAAACTGTATCAACGCATGTTCAGCTTCTTTCACACACGCCATGACCGAGCAACTTAAATCCTCTCCCTTGTACAGCCCCACTCCCAAGTTGACTTTAGTCAAACGGGAGTCGTTATTAAAAGCTGCAGTAAGGCCCAAGATAGGATCAGGCGGGGCTAAAGGAACATCTTGGAAAAAACTCATGCTACGCTCCACGTCATACTGTTAATTTAATTTTAACCATCTTCAAGTATCAGCGCTACTATTTTCCTCTTGGAACAAATCTCTAGAAACCGATAAAATCCGCCCGATTTGGGGTGTTAGCTCAGTTGGTAGAGCGCAACGATGGCATTGTTGAGGTCAGCGGTTCGATCCCGCTACACTCCATGAATAATTGGTTTTGTATTCAGGGCCTCCGATTGAAATTCATTCGATCACATCTCTTGTTCTTTATCTTGTTTGCTCTTGGATTTTATGCATCAGCGCGCTTTTGCCATAAACAAACAGGAGGCTTCACTGTCTGGAAAATTGCCTCTGATCACTCCTTCCATCCAGAATGGGATGTCGAGTCGCTTGATCCCAAAAATCAAGCTGAAGTAGACCTTCTCTTAAATCAACCTTATCATTTTTATAGCTACGGCGGTCAATCCTACATCTTCATAAGCGCAGACGGAACCACTGTCCTTAAAGTCTTCAAACATCATCATATGCGCTCCTTTTCTTGGATCGATCACGTTCCTCTTCCCCGTAATTTCCACATGATCCTAAAACAATTCACACAATCTCAAAGAGATAAACTCTCCCATTTTTTTGGCAGCTGCACCTTGGCTTATGACCTCTTCAAAGAGCGCACAGGCCTCATCTACCTCCATCTCAATAAAACCTCCCATTTTAAACGCACGCTCACCCTCATTGACAAGCTCAATATCGCGCATCAAATCGATTTGGATCACACTGATTTTGCTCTTCAAAAAAAAGCAGAGTTACCCTATGAAAGGTTTCGACGCTTAAAAAAAGAGGGTAACCTTGCTGAAGCAGAGCGCAGCTTGAAATCATTACTTGAGCTCATCGCAGAACGGTGCCAGCGTGGCATCGAAGATCGAGATCCAAATATCCGTCGCAATTGTGGCTTTCTTAAAGGAAAAGCAATTGAAATTGACCTTGGATCTTACTCAAGAAATGAAGCACTTAAAAACCCAAAAATCGGCAGAGAGACTCTCTTGCGTCAAACACGAAGGCTCGAGCAATGGATTGTTAAAACCTATCCCGAGCTCCACCCTTGTTTTCAAAAGCAATTGCACGAGGTCATGAATCACTTATAAGGAGTTTCAATGCATTCGATGTACACAGCACTCAAAATCGCTTTTTTCAGTATTCTCTTTAGCATTTCCACCCACGCCAATAAAACTACACTCTTTGATGCCACAATCCCTGTTGTTGATCTAAATGATTTTTACAACCCAGATACACATGCCACATTTGTCTCACAGGTTTCCAACGCTCTGCAAGAAGTGGGCTTTTTTGCTGTCATCAACACACGCATAGACCCTCAAGTACTCGACGGCGCTTATTTGCAAGCACAGACTTTTTTCAATCTTGACCTTACCACAAAACTGCAGTCAAATGATCCCAAAGTCAATGGACAGCGCGGGTATATCCCAGGAGAGTCTGCAAAAGGAGCTTCTTTCGGAGATTTCAAAGAATTTTACCATATCGGTCGTGAAACAAATCCCCTCTGCGACTACCCTAACATTTGGCCAGAGTCGTTTCCCTTAAAAGAACCGATGAATGCGCTTTTTAACGCACTCGAAGTGTGCAAAATCCCTTTAGAACAAGCAATGGCTGAAGCGATTGGAGAGTCCTCTGATTTCCTCACTCAAATGACCAGAGACGGAGAATGCCTCTTGCGCGCCATCCATTACCCTTCCAATCCCCCCGAAGGGCATCTCTGGGCAGCAGCACATACTGATATCGACCTATTTACGATTTTACCTAAAGCTACAGCAGAAGGGCTGCAAGTCTTAAACAAACAAGGGGAATGGATCGATGTGCGCGTTCCCGACAATGCATTTATCGTTAACGGTGGAGACATGCTCGAGAATCTGACCAATGGGTTTTTCAGAAGTAGCGTTCACCGCGTCATTGACAACGGCAGCAATCAAGAACGGTACTCCATGGTCATTTTCATCCATCCGAAAGCCGCAGACCGTTTAGATCCCCTCCCACAATGTATTGAGCAAACAGGCGGCATCCGCAAATATGCACAGGCCACCAGATGGGAACTCCTCGAAGAACGCCTTGCCGATTTGGGACTTGCATCTCGAGAGATGCTTGAGCACTTAGCGACCTGCGGCGTTATGGAACGACTCATTGAAGTACAGCGCGCAAGCCCCAAAGCGATGAATCGCCTGAAGGACGCAGGCCTTGCCAATGAGGCTGTTTTAGCGGAGCTCACTCGCCTCGAAAACGAGGAGAGTGAGGAGAGAGCCGGAGCTTGCTTGTAACTAGTAGTCTTTAAACAAAGTTCTTGGTGCTAGTTTTCGCGTGAAAGTGCCCGC
>CAYWSY010000098.1:0-7000 GCA_964461105.1 uncultured bacterium | reverse complement strand
TTAAGAGCAAACGAGAGGGCTTTGCGGATATGCTGATTGGTGAAGGGAAATTGCTGGGTGTTAAAGGCTATGAGGGTGGTGCATCCGATTGGCTTATGGAGGAGTTTTCCTGATTCATTGAGTTTTCGCGCAGCTTCGACGGGAAGGGCGCAAAGGGGGCCTCCAACCATATCGAGTTCTTTATTCTTAAAGAGTTGGAGAATCGTCATCTCGTCAGCAATCATGCTGAAGTGGATTTCATCGCAGGTGATTTTTTTCCGATCCCAAAAGAAGGGGTTTTTGGAAACGAGCAGCTCGTTGTTATGTTTCCATTCTTTTAAAGTGTAGGCGCCGTTGGAGATAAAGTGTTCTCCCGCATTGTATGCCCAGTCGGGGTGCTTGAGGCTATTTGTCTTGTGAGTAGGCGCATATGCGATAAAAGAGGTGAGATCGAGAAAATATGGAGTCGGCTGTTCGAGAGTGATCACAAGTGTATGGGCATCTCGGGCCTCAATGCCTATTTCTGAAAGAGGGAGGAGGCCCTTTTTTGCGGCTTCTGCATGTTTAATGGGATAGAAGAGATGGGCATTGGGAGCGGGAAAAGAGGGAGTGAGAATTTCTTTCCACGAATATTCAAAATCATAGGCGGTAACAGGAGAGCCGTCAGACCAAAGAGAGTCTCTTAAATGAAAGGTGTATTGGCACTGATCTCTTGAAATTTCAATGGCGCAAGCTTGTCCTAAATCGAGTGTGCCGTTAGGGTGACAGCGCATGAGTCCTTCAAAGAGGAGGACCTGAATTTCAAAGGAAAGAATATCGGAGACTTTTCGTGGGTCGAGGGAAGCGGGCTCATCGCGCAAATTTAAACGAATACGCTGTTGATTTGGAATTTTTTCTTGCTTTTGACAGGCAAGAGTGATGAGGAGAAAAAAAAGGGCGAAGAGCTTCATCCAAATTGCTTTCACTCAATCCTCCAAAAGAGATTGCGGTGGATCTATAGATCCACCGCAAATGCACTTTAATCTTTCATGCTCAGCAAAAATTCGACATTGCTGTTGGTCTTCTTGAGACGGCCAAGCAGCAAGTTCATTGCATCGATAGGAGAGAGATCAGCGAGAGCTTGACGCATGAGATAAATCTTCTCCAGTTCTTCTGGATGATAGAGAAGATCCTCTTTGCGCGTTCCACTCTTAATGAGATCAATGGCAGGAAATACTCTGCGGTCGGCCAGTCTGCGGTCGAGCACGAGTTCCATGTTTCCAGTTCCCTTGAACTCTTCGAAAATCACTTCATCCATGCGAGAGCCGGTATCGATCAGCGCAGTTGCAATGATCGTTAGCGAGCCGCCTTCTTCGATATTGCGGGCAGCACCAAAGAAACGTTTAGGTTTGTGCAGCGCGTTTGCATCGACACCCCCAGAGAGGATCTTGCCTGAATGGGGTTGTACAGTGTTGTAGGCTCTTGCAAGACGAGTTAGGTTGTCCAGAAGGATCACGACATCTTGACCATACTCGACAAGTCTACGCGCTTTTTCGATTGCCATATCGGCAACTTGAACGTGGCGTTCTGGTGGTTCATCAAAAGTAGAGGATACAACCTCACCTTTGACGCTGCGGATCATGTCTGTGACTTCCTCAGGACGCTCATCAATAAGCAGAACGATTAAGGTCACTTCAGGATGATTGGTCGCAATTGCGTTAGCAATGTTTTGAAGAAGGATTGTTTTTCCCGATCTTGGGGGCGCAACAATTAAGGAGCGTTGTCCTTTTCCAATCGGCGCAATCAGGTCAAGAACGCGCGTTGTCATCCGCTCTTTGGATGTTTCCATTACAAGGCGCTTATCTGGATAGAGAGGGGTGAGGTTTTCAAAGAGGACGCGCTCTTTTGCTCTTTCTGGGGGTTTGTTATTGATTTTATCCACTTTTAGGAGAGCAAAAAATTTCTCTTTGTCTTTTGGAGAGCGGAGCGTTCCATAGACAGTGTCCCCTTTTTTAAGATCAAACCTGCGGATCTGAGCGGGAGAGACGTAGATGTCTTCAGCTGAAGGCAGGTAGTTGTAGTTGGGAGAGCGCAAGAACCCAAACCCATCCGGAAGCACTTCGAGAACGCCTTCGCCAACGAGGATCTGATCGGGTCTTTCAGAGAGGATTTTAACGATTTCGAATACGATTTGTGACTTAGTGAGCGCTGCGAGATTTTTACAACCCAAGTTGCGGGCAAAGTTCGCCAGCTGGTCGATGTTCATCCGTTGGAGATCAGCGATTTTGGTGATGATTTCTGGAGTTGGGGGGGAGCCTGCTATAGGAGGTGGTGGAAGAGGTCCACGCTCTTGTTCGATTTCACGGTTGCCTTGCATTTGATCTTCTGGGTTCATTGAAAATGAAACTCCTTAAGTTGACAGTTCAACAAGTAGGCCCAACTTAAAAAGGATGGGCAAAAGTTGAAAAGTTTAGGTTTGGGTTAATAATGAGTAGATGTTGATGACTTGTTTTTTAAGTTCACTGAGTGTGCTGTTGTTTATAATGACATAGTCGGATTTATTTGCCTTTTCATTAGGGTCAAGTTGCTGAGACACGCGGAGATTGAATTCATCACTAGAGCGTTGCCCTTTCGCAAGAAATCGCTCTTTACATAACTCTGACGAAGAGCTAACAGTGATGACCACATCATAATCGTCTTGCGTGTGACTTTCATATAAGAGTGGAATTTCAGCGACAAAAAGAGCGTACTTATTTTTGAGTTTAATTTCTTGGTATCTTTTTTCCACTTCCGCAAACACAGCGGGATGGAGAATTGCTTCTAATTCTTTTAATTTTTGGGGCTCAGTAAAAACGATGTCAGCGATTTTTTTTCGATTAAATTGCCTGTCGCTGACAATACTAGAACCTAATTGTTGTATGATTTTTTGTCCAATCGCGCTGTCAGGAGATAATAACTGGTGGACAATTTCATCAGCGCTAACGACATAAGCGCCTAGTTCTTCGAACATGCTACAGACTGTACTCTTTCCAGAGGAGAGTCCGCCTGTGACAGCAACTTTAGTTAACCTTAGCATTCGGCCCAATTTTTTCCAATGGAAATGTCGACGATCAACGGCACCTTGAGCGTGAAAATCCCTTCCATGATTTTTTTTACGTGATGTGAAAGTTTATGTATCTGATCCTCAGGAGTTTCAAAAATAAGCTCGTCGTGGATTTGTAAGATCATTACTCCAAGCTCTGAGTGTTTTTGAAGAAGAGTGTCGATTTGGATCATCGCCATTTTAATAAGATCGGCGGCCGTTCCTTGGAGTGGAGTGTTGATGGCAAATCGCTCTGCTTGAGCGCGAATTGAGGGGTTTTTACTGTGAATTTCAGGGATAGGCCGCTGTCTTCCCGTGAGGGTTACTGCTCGACCTGTTTTGCGAACAGATTCTTTGCACAAATCCAAAAATTCTTTAACTCGAGGATATCTTTCAAAATAAGTTTTAATGAAGCGTGAGGCTTCCTCATATTCGATTCCTAATTGCTGTGATAGGCCGAAAGCTTGTTGTCCATAGAGAATGCCAAAATTAACAGCTTTGGAGAGGTGGCGCATTTCCGGGGTAACGAGATCGAGCGGCACTTCAAATACTAATGAAGCTGTGTAAGCGTGAATATCTTCCCCATCTTGAAACGCTTTAATCAACACAGGATCCTCAGAGAGGTGGGCCATGAGACGCAGTTCGATTTGAGAGTAGTCGGCGGAGAGGAATTGGTAGCCAGCTTTCTGGGGTTTAAACGCGTGCCTGATTTTCTTTCCTTCCTCTGTGCGAACGGGGATGTTTTGCAAATTGGGATGTTGACACGACAGACGCCCTGTTGCGGCAACAGATTGATTAAAGGTGCAGTGGATCCGATCTGTTTTTGGAAAGACTTCCAACGGTAGGGAATCGACATAGGTAGAACGCAATTTTTCTAATGTGCGGTACTCGATAATTTTTCGAATCACAGGATGTTCATTTTGGAGGGATTCGAGAACATCTGCCGCCGTTGAAAATCCTGTTGTCGTTTTTTTAGGAGGTTTGATATTTAGCTTTTCGTAGAGAATGACACTGAGTTGTTTAGGAGAGTTTAAATTAAATTCCTCCCCTGCGAGATGATAGATGGAGTTCTCGAGTTGATGAAGAGCTCTTGCAAGATCGTGTGACATCGATTTGAGCTCTGTAACATCGACATAGATCCCCGTCCTTTCCATGCGAGCTAAGATGGAAATTAAGGGAAGTTCGATTTGTCTGAATAAGGAGTCAAGATCGAGCCTGATCAGCTCTTTTTCAAAGAGCTCTTTGAGTCGCAGCGTATAATCGACATCTTCGCAGCAATAAGGGGTTACCTGTTCAATCGGAACGAGATCCATCGTGATCTGTTTTTTCCCCTTCCCTAGGAGATCCTCGATCGGAATTTTTGTTTTGCCAAATTTTTCTAATGAGAGTTCATCGAGATTATGACGCTGAGTTTGCGGATGGATTAAATAGGAAGCGAGGATTGTATCGAAAGAGATGTTAGATAGGAATATTCCTTCATTGTGAAGCACATGCAGATCATACTTGATGTTGTGGCCGATAAATCCGATGTCAGGATGTTCTAACAAAGGCTTGAGAGCTTTGATCACTTTTCCCCTGGGGATCTTTCCATTCAAGGGGATATACCAAGCTTCCCCAGGTTTTACTCCAAGTCCAATGCCAACTAGCTGAGCGTGCATGGGCCGGACATCGGTCGTTTCTGTATCAACGCAAATCTCCTTTTCTTTGACGAGCTCTTCACATAACTCGCAAAGGACATCTTCATCTTCAATCGTTTGATAAGAGATGTGCTTTATTTGTTCGGGATGATGGCTTGGTGGAGCTGCTGCAGTAGCGGCAGGGTTAAGTTCTTTGAGCAATGAAAGGAAATGCATCTCATGATAAAACGCTTGGATTCTCTCCATATCGGGCATGCGCAATTGGAAAAAATCAATATCGTGAGGAAAATCGACGTTTGTTTGAATGGTAGCGAGTTGTTGAGAGATCAATGCGATTTCTTTGCCATTGATGAGTGTTTGTTGTTTTTTTCCAGAAATTTTTTCCGGATGGGCAAGTAGATGTTGTAACGTTCCAAATTCAGCTAGTAACGTCACCGCAGTTTTTGGACCAAACCCCTCAAGGCCTGGAATATTATCAGAAGCATCTCCTACGATCGCTAAGTAGTCGATCATCTGCTCTGGTGTAACTCCAAAGAGCTCTTTGACTTTATGCTTGTCAATGAGAAGATTGTCTTTGTGAAGGTTGATGATGCGGATGTGGTCAGTGATTAATTGGCAAAGGTCTTTGTCGCTGGAGCAAATATGGACATTGAATCCTTTTTTTTCTCCCCATTGTGCGATGCTGCCAATCGTGTCATCTGCCTCAACACCTTCCACAGATAGAAAAGGAATGCCCGCAAGCTCGCAAAATAACAGAGCATTCTCTAATTGGGGAACAAGGTCCTCTGGCATCTTGGCTCGATGTCCTTTATATTCTTTGTAGATAGCCGTGCGCGACCGCTTATTATCAGGGCCGTCAAAGACGGCAATGAAATAATCTGGAGTAAACTCTCCAATCAATTTGTAAATAGACCGAATGAATCCGTAGAGGGCATTGGTAGATTCCCCCTTTGGATTAGTCATGGGACTGATCGCATAGTATGAGCGGAACAGGATATTAAGAGCGTCGACGATATACAGCGTTTTCATATAAGCCGCGTTGAAAATAAGCCCCATTGAACAGGGGCGGATGTCATTATGGTCCGTTAGGCTGATAGAGGTAAAGGAACTTGCCGCTTAACTCTGAATTCATAAAGGACCCCATTTGAAACTGATGAGTGACCTTTCCTTTAAGTAATGCTAATTTTGATTGTGTCAAATCGGCAAGAAAGGAATGAGGCACTTGCAACTGGAACACTTGATAAAAATTGGGGTCTTTAAATCCCGCTGCTTTGGTAAGTTCAGATAATGTAGTTGCATAATCACTTCCAGCAACATCGATGTAGCCATATTCTTGAGCAGTTTTTGCAGGGTAAATTTGAGCTCCATACACTTCAATTAACTTTGTTTTATCTAGACGAGGGCGAGCGGCAACAACGATATTAACAAATGTTTGATAGAGGTCAGCGGTGATTGCGCGAATGGAAGCATCTTCTCCTGGTACCCAAGGACGAAAAGGGCTGAGCATGTCTTTGTCTTTTCCTTCAGTAATGGAGAGGGATTGCACGCCATAGCGCTCCATCAGGCCTGAAACGTTAAAAGTAGGACCTAGGATCACCCCCACAGAGCCGATGATGCTTGTATTGTTGGCATAAATTTGATCTGCAGCGCAAGCGATGTACATCCCTCCAGATGCGCACAAACTTTCCACGTAGGCATAGATCGGAGTGTGGTATTTTGCTTTATAGTTCATGAGTGCGTGGTAGATACGGTCTGCATCAGAAGCTACGCCTCCGGGAGTATTGATGTAGAGCAAAATTGCCTTCACTCTTCCGTTATGCAACATCCCTTCGCGAGAATCTAAGAGAATCGTTTCGATTTTTTCAGCAGTCAAGTCCCCTTCCCCAATGACGCCTGTAATATCGAGCTTTAAGACGACTGGGGCAGAATCAGGAAGGAGGGTGCGGTTCCCTTGAGCGTCTGCAGTGATCTTGAGGTCACATTTTTCGGGAATGATCGTCTGTCCTGAAACGAAAGAGATCCCAATAAAAAAGAGGCTGATCCCGATAAGGATGCCGAGAATAGCAGAGAAACATGCAAGGAAACTACGTACTGCGGACACAAAGATCGATTCTTTTTTGAAGTTCATAGATCCTCTGTTTTTCTTCATATTATACTGCGGTCGGCTTGAAAGTTGGAATTTGGACTGTGCCAAAGTCCCGTGGTTCGCCGATCGTAAAGTTAGCTGGTTTAATTAAAACAGCGGCCTTTATGATAGGCGAACCACGGGGCATTCCCACGAGTCCAAATCCAAGTTTAAATCATTCCGCAGTATAAAATATGG
>CAYWSY010000097.1:0-7038 GCA_964461105.1 uncultured bacterium | reverse complement strand
CGAAACGCACACGCTCTGATTAATGGAACAACACGCCATATTCTTGGAATGGGATCGCTCTATACGAATGAATCGATGTTTTACGATACAACATCGATGGGTAGTGGTGCTGAAGCCATGCAAACAATTGAAAAATCTGTTGGAAAAGAGCAGCTTCAAGAAATTCTTAAAAAAGGCAATGCATGGTATGTGGAACATTTATCCGCGTGTTACGCAGATCCTTATTGTCCTGTAGCAGGCGTTGTTCCTATGAAAGGAGCGCCCACGCTATCCGATCAAGAACGAGAAACTTTCTTTTGTTATCTGAATGCTCAAACTCGAGACTTCCAAGAGTCGATACAAGGACCTCTTACTCGGCTGTATGATACTGTCAAACAATCAGTTTCTCAGTCGACACAAGGACCTCTTACTTGGCTGTATGATACTGTCAAACAATCAGTTTCTCAACTGTTCCTGTGTCATGCGGCCGAACAGCATATGCTTGAGAAGGTCGTTAACGCGCTTGGAGCCGAAATACAAGCTTTAGTGATATCTCGCGACGTTTGGGATCTTGCACAGCAGACTCAAATTGCCGATACTCTCCGCTCACGCGCGGAGACACTTTTAGAAGATGTCCCTAAGCTTCAATCCGCTCTACCACCTGAGCGAATCGCTGCAGCTCTGCCAGCATCAAGTACCGCAGCCCCCATTACAGAAGAACGCTCGGTCCATCCCATCATGGGTCCCGAACAAATACCCGCAATCGATCCTCTTTACACGACTCTCATCAATCTGCATCAAGAGGCCGAATTATTAAACGACAAGCTCAATACGGAAACACAAGAAAATCGACTGGTTGACATCCCCACTTTAGAGAAAATTGAGGAACTCACAGACAACTGTGAAAAGACTGAAGAAGAGCTGCAAAAACGTTGGGACGAAAAAGGCGCGTTCTACACAACCGCAATGGAATGTGTAGGCGTGATTGCGACTCAGCTTGATCAGCAGTTTCGATATCGGCGAGCACAAAAAGCCCAAAATGTTGCGCGTAGAGAAGAAAGAAGAGCGTTTGAACACCAAAAGAAACAATTGAAGAGAGCGATAAATCCTCCTATCTCTTATGTGGAGATAGAGAAGTTTGCCCATGACATGTACTCTCCTGAAAGACAACTGAGACAAACAATTGTGGAACTTCGAAGCGATCTTCGCGCTCTATCTGACCGCCTCAAAGAACTCAAAGCACGAAGAAGTGCTCGAGAAACGGCAATTAAAGCAGGCCAGCAGCTCAGTCACGATATGGACAGAAATGATCGAGCACTTTTTGCAATCCTAGAGGAAGAGCTTAAACAGCAAGAAAAGATAGGCAAAAACCTCAATCTGCTTTCCATCTTAATTGGCGCTTCTGCGGGAATCATGACCGCGTTCGCTTGTCCTGCAGCTTATATTGCAACCGCTACTACTGCTACCGCAGTCACGCAAGTAACACAAACCTTTGTTGGCGAACAAGGCGATCGCCGTGCTGCACGGTTACGAAAGGCGCAAACGACAAGCCTCTACAACCACCAAAGGGTCGCGCAGACTGTGCAGACACAGCAATATGAGCTCAATACGATAGAAGGCCAGATTCAACTGTGCCACCAGCTGTTGCTAAATAAAGCCAGTTGGTGTGACTCTAAACAACTGAGAAAGTTCTTAAGAGATACCATCAAGGAACAGAAACAGAAAATAGAAGACAATCAAAGACTCATAGACGAATTAACAGAAGCACTTGAAGTGGATGACCCGAAAACAGGCAAAACCTGTTGGAACACAAATGTCGAACTGGCTACAACCAGATATAATAAATACAAAAGATCGAGCGATAGGAAGCCTGAGAGTAAGTCCCGTGCCAGAAGGAAAGAACAAGCTCGCCAAGAATTAAATTATGCGACGTCACAACAACAAGAATTTGAGAACCAGAGAGAGACTGCTATCAACAAACAGGATGATCTAATTGATAAACAGGCAAAAGATGAAAAACTCTTGAAACAACAGCGTTTTCTAGCTCCGATGAACAAGCAGATCGAAGCTGTCATCATGGCCCAACAGAAAAAGTTCGATTTTGAACGATATACCGAGGACAACGAAGCATTAGGGATAAGAGCCGGCGATCTCACAGAGCGCGGCCTCGCTCAACAACAACTGTATGTCAATATTAACAGGTTCAATCAAGAGCTCATGCAAGAAAGACAACTGATGTTTAGCGCATTTCATGCATCTAAGGGGCTGTTCAATGAATTGGGACACTTTCTCAATACACGCAAACCTACCCTCGGCATCGAGTTAGGCGAACAACTTTACCGCGTCGTCGATCTATATAGACATTTTAGCGAATGCTCTGTTCCACAGTTCCAAAAACTAATCAAAACCCTCGAACTAGAAGATGCATCATTTCTCGAAAAAGTAAGCGCGCTCAGGACGAGCGACATCATAAGTATCTTTGTGATTCCAGGCGCTCAAATTGTCGCTGCTTGTCTAGCTGCTGTGCGACTGGGCCAAACAATCATGAGTAAGGAACCTCTCACTTCCGATCAGCAATTTACCCTTAATCTTGTTGAAAAGGCGTTTCAAGAACATCAAAAGGTCATGAACGAGCAGTTTAACGAGTTAAAGGAGCTACTCAATCTCAATCAAGCGCGGTTAACAGAAGACCTGAGAGAACTCCAAAGCGATGTTGGATTTATTGCTCAAGAGCTTCACACGTCCATCGAAGAGAGCAAAAAGGCGATCCTAGGGCAGCTCTCATCTCAAAATTTTCAGCAGTTCACACAACAGGTAGAAAGCTTAGCCAGTCAGTGGCGCGAGCGTGATCGGATCTTCTGGAATACTTATGCAACTCTTTATGAAAGTGATAGAGAAGTTGCAGCCTTGAAGTACCTAGGTGAACTTGAAGCTTCTTTACCTGTGTGCAGCGAAGAACATCTAAATGGGCTCACCTTTGCGGAAGGCAAGTGGCAATTACGCTTCACTCCTTCTTGCATGGCAACAGCTCCACAATACGTTGCAGGCGCGATTGCATTGTCGTTTCACTTGGAAGAACCTGTACCCAATCAACACCTTTTTAAAACACTCTCAGATTGCATTGAGCGCATCAGAACAGCATGTCCCTCCCTTCCAGTCCAGATGCTCTTAACACAACTGGATCTCCAAATGCAAGGACCAAGGGAAACTCTTAAAACCCTTGCTAGTCAAGGTCCAGAGGCTCTTAAGCTTGCGATAGAAGCGCAATATCGCTACATCCAGACAATCTCTGAAGCGAAAAATCGCATGCGCCTGCGTGGTATTTCCACGCAACTGGCCAATGTCACAGAACAGATCGATACTTTACTCTCCAGACATGAAAAAAACTGGCTAAATTCAGATCGGGTAGGCGAACACAAGTTTCTCATATCTGAGCTCATTCATGACAGGGCCATGGGCTCAGGTTATACCCCTAACCTGACTCTTCTGCAAGCCAAAATAGATGCCCAATCGATTCACGATGAGTCCAAATCGACCGGAAAAACAGTGGCAGTCATCGGAGGAGTGGGAGGCTTACCCATTGGAGGTCCAGTAGGAGCTGGCTTTTTTGCAGGTGTCGGAAGCGTGGCTGGATACGCCGGAAGAACTCTGATCGGATACACTGGGATGGCGCTTAAGAACGCTTTTGAATTCACATTGAATGCGGGTGTCTATGAACGGGAGCGTAAAATTTCACACATGCTCAACCGCTCCCCTCGTGATTTTGTTCGATTCCTCGACTCACGCAGGAAAGCTAATTTTAGCGTGAATGTAGAGTTCAGTAATCAAAGCAAACGCTATGAGATCACTGCGTTCAAACTCAAGCAAATGGTCGATCGGACAAGCGCACTGCCCTTTATGGAAATAGGCGGCCAGGATGTCTATAGCGCAACACAAACCAGCTCCAATCCAAAAAACACGCGAACATTGATTGCCTTTAGCTGTAGCACGACTCCGGTCATCCCAATGTTTGGTGGGTCTCCTAGATATCATGGTTTCGCGAGCAGAAGTCTGATCCAACAAGAGGATATGGAACAGGTCCCTCCCCCACCCATTACAACTGTGTATGCAGCAAAATCCAAGCGAATGCTCAGATGCTATTTTGAATGCTTACGCAACTTCCGCTCTGCATCTCGAATGGATCAAAAAAATCCTTTTGCAGAGATCGGTAAACAAGCAGATTTTATCCATTCTGCAACGGGCGAATTTCTTCCCCTAGCGATGCCAAAATCGCTTCTGCGTTCAATGGAAAAACAACTTTTTGACGATAACTTTCAGCTCATGGCTACCAACGCAGGCAGCTTAATCCCCTCTTTCCAATTCCGCAAAGATCTCTCTGGAACGCGCTATTCACTAACGCTCGATTACAAATTCATTAAAACCAATGACAGTAAGCTGGAGGAACACGGTAGCTTCCTGCTCGCTACCTTCGATCGAAATGTCGTAGAATCCTTTAGCAAAATAACGTTCTCCAAAAAGACCGACGACTGGGACTATGATTTCGGCGAGCCTAATCTACAAGAATTTTTAATCCAAGCCTTCTATGGCCATATGTTTCGACTTGGACTCCCAGGGAAAGGGACGGTGCGTTTAACAAATGCCGAGCTGTTTGTGCCTCAAGAGGTCCCCTTTGCTGGTCTATATACACTGTTTAGTCGCATTCCTGACCGTACAATTCACTACACATCAGAATTTGATGGTGAAAACTACACCACCCTGCTTGGTGCCAAACCCTTGTTTCGGCAAGGCCGCCACTGGGCCCGCATTTGGTTTGGATCAAGAAAAGACGGACCTAAAGAAAACGGACCTGAAGCAGAGAGGACTGAGCTTACACCAATGGAACAAGCGGCCAAGACCTATGCAGAGAAATACTATTTAGCCAGAAGCCTTTACAATCTCTCTGGAGACATCACTCCAGAAGATATTGCCGATTTATTCGAGCGATTTACTCGGCTTTTTTCACCTACAAGGTTTGACAGGGCCCTGGCGCAAGCTCTATTATGTGAAGGTCAAAGCTCGGAACAAGAGCAAGCTTCAGACATGGGTTTTATCAACATAGGAAACAGCTGTTGGATGAACGTCTGCTTACAGTGGTTCCATCAGTTCCCCTCCTTACGTCACAGTGTCATACAGGCGTTACAAACAGATGGAAAAGAAGAGGTCGCACAGCACTTACACAAAGTGTTAAGGCGCGATCCATCCTCCACACCTCTCAAGCAAGCAACTCAACTCGAGCATTTACGCACGAGCCTGTTCACATCGCATGTGTATGAAGGAGCTCTAGAGGGGCTTCATGACCCTGCCGATCTGCTGGCCGGACGTACAGGATCAAGCCCTCTTTCATATCTCACCGTCACAGATCTTCCTTTGTGGTTTCCAAGGAAGGCGAATCTGGAAGAGACCATCCAGAGGGCGGTTCATGAACACACAGATAGATCTGCCGATCTTCTCCCAGAGGATATCGTGGTGGAGTATAAGCGCAACCGCCGGGCAGAAATTCCTGCACCTGAGAATCAGACAATTAAGCTAAGAGGTCAACAATACGCCATCGTCGGTCTGATCGAATATGTTGAAATCTCAACGGCAGATCAACCCATCGGCCATTACATTGCTTACTCAAAGGATAAAATGGGCTGGACCCGTTACGATGATCACGCTGTAAGCCCAGAGTTTGCGCCACCGATCGATACGGCTGTCTTTTACCTTCTGCATCGGCTACCAGGCTCACCATCATAAGAAAAAGGACAAACCGCACTCCGAACTAAATGTGTTAGGATCAAGATCTTTAATTTCATGGATGCGCTCGTATCCTACTTGAGCAAGCCATCGTTTAAACGGTTCCGCTTTGGGAGAGGGAATGGATTAGATGATACGAAAGATGGTTTCTGTATTGGCTGTATCAGTGAGATATTTCTTCCCGTCGCTAGACTTCAATTTCAGTTGTACCGTCTTTGGGTACAACTGAACAAACCCCTCATTAAATTTAGCTTTACATAGGAGAAAGCGCCTTAAATTTGCGGAGCATGTTTCTTGAATTGAAGATTCCAGCTAAAGCGAAAGCCGTTTAAATTGTACAAGGTGAAAAATGAGTGACAATGATACAATTTAACTCTTCTTGACCTTCGTCGTATTTATTGGAGATTTATGGCTTCTTCTTCATCTCTTTCATTTCCAACCCTTGGAAGAACTTATAATTGGCATCAAATGGTCGACGAGAACAACAAAATCTGTTTAACATTTGGTCCAGAGGAAGCGCCAAAATCAGAAATTCCGCTTAAGTCAATTGAAAGATGTGTACTAAATCTAATTAAAACAAGAGATCTTAATGGGTTAAGACGCCTATGCAACATCTTATTTTCTGGAGCATATCCAGCTTGGCTGCGAAATAGACGTGTTCCATCAATTAAACTATTAGAGCGCCAAATTTACGACAACAGATCTGATCTTGTTTGGGAAGCTTATACAAAGCTTATTCTAACTGCGACAACTGAGTAGCGAGAAAAATATCGGAGAGCAAAAGCACCACTAGAAACCGATCCCGAGAAAAAATCTGAATTACCACCTAATTCTGTGCATTATTATCATGTACATGGCGAAGAAGAAGTAAAGATTTCTCATGGCGGAGGATATGAATTTATTTGTGATTTTCTTAATGGAAAACATTCGGGATACCCGCTTCAACCCAGCGGAGTTGGACTGCAAGTCCATCCGAAATTAAAGTATGAAGGTGAAATCATTGATTACGGAGACCGTAATGAACAGTATGCACGGAATGCCGCTCCTTCACAGTTTGATCTCCCAGCAATTTTTACTGCAAAAATTAAATTAAAACATCTTTTACCCGCTCATAATTTTTACGAAGCAGGGTTACCTCAACAAAGCGTCCAGTATTTGAAAAAGATCAAAGTGACTCAAATAGCTTATCTACATCTAACGCCTTTTTCCATCTAGTAGTCCGTTTCAAAAGTTCTTGAAATTATTTTTGCGTCAAAGTCCCGGGGTTGGATCGGGATCGAGAGG
>CAYWSY010000096.1:0-7216 GCA_964461105.1 uncultured bacterium | reverse complement strand
CGCGGGCGCTTTCACGCGAAAACTAGCACCAAGAACTTTTTATACAGACTACTAGTAGCAATAACTTTAGACAGGCCAAGCAGTCACAGAAATTCAAGGAAGTGAGTTGCTTGGCGACCCTCTTTTTCGAGCACTTGTCTCGCCTCTTCAAGACTGACTGGATTGACGTCGTAACGCATCTTTAACGCATGTTTAATCCCAGCTGCAACTTCATCCATTGCTTGAAAATGTTCGCGCAAGGTGCAGAGAAATTCTGTATGCGGACGCTCTTTACGGTAGGTGGGTGTTTTTTTTGGGTGAAGCAGATAGTCCATGTTTTCTTTGTGGTAATCCCATAGGAATGAGGTGTGGTGGAGCCATCTGTCTTTTTTGATGTATTGCGCATTGCCGCCAAATTTTTTCTCGCCAAAAACAAAGTCATTTTCTCTTAAAGAAAAATGCTCTTGGGGAAAGACCGATTGATAAATCTCTTCAGACCATTTCATGATCGGTTCGGGATAGGCAGCAAAAGAGTGGATCTCTTTTTGGCAGATAAATGTCACAAACAGGGTGTTTTCATCGACGATAACCGTTCCGCCGCCACTAAATCGCTTGATGACGGGTATTTGATCTTGGCTGACTCTATCCACATTAAGCAGTAGCTCAGGCTTTCCAGAAATTCCCATAACAATGGCTCTTGTTGAACCTTGATTGATCAGACACCAATTGCGGTGATCGTTGCGCACAAGGGCTTCTTCAAGCTTTAATTGTTCGAAAATAGGAAGCCCATGTAGGTGGAGGAGGTGAAAGGTCATTGGTAGTTCAAGCTGGAGATTTCTTCTATTTTAACGGTCTGAAATTTAATCCCCTGTGTGGAGTTGAAGCGAAAGAGGATGAGTGTGGAGTTGGGCATTAAGGTCATGTCGATGATATTGGAGATGGTGTTGCCGTTGGTGAGCTGAAAATAGACCTTTCCAGATGTTTTTTCTTTGCGGAGCTGCTCGAAGGCTTGCTGATAGTCGAGCGCTCGTGCGTGCGGCTCAATCTGCATATAGCTCGAAGGGGCTTGCAAATGGGGTTGAGGTGCGCTCTCTTTTTTTTCAGGTTGGGAAACGGGGAGAGTCTCTGCATGCAGAAGGCATGAAGCGAGGCATAAGATTCCTGTGATCACTTTCATCATCACTCCTTGTCTGTAATGATTCGGTTTTTTTTGCGTTGAGCTTTTTTTAAGCTCTGCGCGACTTTTGTTAAGAGCTTTTCAAAGTGCTCGTATGTGGTTTCTTTGAGAGGCGTTTTGTTGTCGTATGCGCTGCATCCTATCGAAAACGTTAAGAAGAGATCATCTCCTTTCAGCTTAAAGACCTCCTTATGAGCATCGATGCGAAGATTCTCAGCGATTAACACTCCTGCACGATGGGATGTCTTCGGCAAAAGGATCAAAAATTGACTTCCTCCTTGAGAAAGAAGAAGATCCTGTTCGCGTAATTGTTTTTTTAAAAACGTCTCGATTTGAGTGTTTAGCCCTCTGATCTCTCGTTCTGAAAGCCCGCGCTCCATTTTATGCCATTGGTCGATTTCTAGCATAAGTAAACAGAGAGGGTGTTGTGTATGAACTGCGTCAGAAATTTTTTTGAAAAGGGCTTCTGTAATGATAAGTCTTTTGGTTAAAGGGGGTTGTATGGAAGATGCGGCTGTTTTTTTACTGAATTTTTTACTGACAAGAGCCATTTTTTTATTTAGAGGCTGGGCTTGAGAGGCAATGAGTACACGCTCTGAGACCTCAGCAGAGTCTAAGGGCTCTCCGATGAAGTCTGTTATTCCGTGATGGAGGGCTTCGAGATAAAAAGTTTTTTTGTGGTTTGAGGAGATGAGAAGAATTGGAATCTTGTCATATCCGGGAAGTGAACGGATGTGGGCGCACAGGGAGGACCATTCGGAGCTTAGGCTTTTTTGGTCGAGGATGATGAGTTGGATCGGTTCATGTCTTAACCAATCGAGCGCAGAGAAACTGCTCTCTGCTGCAATGACATGATAGAGCCCCTGAAGAGCGCGCTTGACAATAGCAATTTTGGTGGAGTGAATGGAAACAACAAGCGCGTGGGGAAGGGGTGTTGACATAGAAATGGTGTGTTTTTGTTTGTACCATACACCACTCAACTCTGTTGCTGCAATTTTATTTTTTAGATTGGAGTGCGACGATTAAAACGGAAATATCGGCAGGAGAGATGCCGGAGAGACGGGATGCTTGTCCGAGGTTGACGGGTTGGATTTTATTCAGCTTATCTTTCGCTTCATTGGAAAGGCCGGTTACATCTAAAAAGGAAAATCCTTTTGGAACTAAGATGTTTTCAAGAGAATCTAATTTTTTTGCCTCAATGGCTTGCCTTTGAATATAGCCCGCATATTTCAAATGCAATTCGATTTGGTGGTTGATCTCGGCGCCGAGGTCAACTACAGCAAGAGGAAATGCTTCAAGGAGAGTTGGGTAGGTGTATTCGGGGCGGCAGAGAAGCTGACTTAAGGCATATCCTCTTCCCCCTAGCTGAACATGTGTTTTGGACAAACGCTGTACATGCTCTTCAATTGCATCTGCTTTAAAGCGCATATTACGATATTGTGTTTCAGTAATCAGTCCCAGCTCATAGCCATAACCGCGCAAGCGTAGATCAGCATTATCTTGACGCAAAAGTAAGCGGTGCTCAGCTCTGCTGGTAAACATGCGATACGGCTCTTCAAGATCTTTTGAAATGAGCTCGTCGATCATCACACCGATGTAGGCCTCAGAGCGTTTTAAGACAAAGGGGGGTTTATTTTGAACGCGGAGGGCGGCGTTAATTCCGGCGATAAGCCCCTGCGCAGCAGCTTCCTCGTAGCCAGTTGTGCCGTTAATTTGGCCTGCAAAGAAAAGTCCCTCGATGGTTTTGGTCTCGAGAGTGAGATTCACTTGTCCGCTTTTGATGTAGTCGTATTCAATTGCATAGGCGGGTCTCATCACTTCGGCGCGCTCAAGTCCTTTGATCGTATGAAGCATTTGCAGCTGAACATCAAAAGGAAGGGAGGAAGAGATCCCGTTGACATAGATTTCTTCAGTGGTCAGCCCTTCAGGCTCTAAAAAGAGTTGATGGCGCTCTTTGTCAGAAAAGCGAAACATTTTATCTTCGATCGAAGGGCAATATCTCGGGCCAATGCTTTTGATTTTCCCAGAGTACATGGGAGACTGATGGAGATTGCTAAGAACGACTTGTTTTGTCTCTTCGTTTGTATAGGCGATGTAACAGGAGACTTGTGGAAGGGTGGGAGCATCAGGTGCATCATATGAAAATCGAACACCTGCATCTCCCGGCTGCTCTTCCATGTAGGAAAAGTCAACGCTGCGTCGGTTGATGCGGGGAGGGGTTCCTGTTTTTAATCTTCCCAAACGAAATCCCAACTCTTCTAAATGGGCAGAGAGGCCGACAGAGGGCTTGTCTCCCGCTCTTCCTCCAGGAAAATGGGTTTGGCCGATATGAATCAGGCCGCGCATGAAGGTTCCAGACGAGATGATGACGGTCTTTCCGCGGTATGCGATCCCCTCTTGAGTGGCAACACCGATGGCGCATCCCTCTTCAATGAGAAGTGACTCGGTTGTCCCTTGTTTGAGATAGAGGTTTTCAGTGTGTTCCAAGCGATGTTTCATCGCAGATGCGTAGGCGGATTTATCAGTCTGTGCACGGGGGGACCAGACAGCTGGACCTTTAGAAGCATTAAGCATTCGGAACTGAATGCCAGTTTGATCGGCCACCTTTCCCATGATTCCGCCTAAAGCATCAATCTCGCGAACAATGTGTCCCTTGGCAGTGCCGCCAATGGCTGGATTGCAGCTCATTTTTGCGACGGTATCGAGGTTCATTGTGAGGAGGAGTGTCGACGCGCCCATTTTGGCGGAAGCATGCGCAGCCTCGCAGCCTGCATGTCCAGCACCAACAACAATCACGTCATATTCTTCAGGATAGATCCACATGAATGAGGTTTTGGGGTTAATAAAAAAACCTCCCATCATGCACCGCTAAGCGCATTATTGAAGGTTTTTTTATAAGTTATTGTGAAGTCAGCTTTTAGCTCTTGTGACGATCGCGGCGACGTCTCTTTTTACGTTTGTGCTTTGCGATCTTCGATCTTCTTTTTTTCTTAACAGATGCCATGAGGATAAAGCTCCCTTCTCTTAAATATCCAATCAAATGATGAGTGGGTAAATTGTAAAACCTATTGTTATAGGGACATTCTCGAAAAAAGTAAAGGAATTAGCGCTTCTGCTCTAATTTTTCGAGCGGATTCTGGGATCAGCTTGCGCTTAAAGCATAATGTATATTATTTAAAATAATAAATATAAGGATGGTTTTATGGCGATTAGTTCTGGCGGTGGTTCAGATCCAAAAGTGGAATTATATAAGCGTGATTGTGAGTTAGTTCGGGAGTCTTGCCAAGTTGCTGTGGAAAGAAAGTCTACTTGGCAAGGAGGAGATGCAAAAACAGTTGCGGAATTTGAGGAGTTGCACACTCAAAAAGAGAATGTAGAGAAATTTGCTCAGACGATTTTTACTTTCTATCGACAGCTCAATGATCGCTACCAAGATTTAACCCATGATCTTGCAAAAGAAAGAGCTGATGTGGCTAAACAAGAGCTCAAAGCGCGTCGGGATCCAAATCAATCTGTTCGAATCAAACAGATTGATGAATCATTAAAAGAACTTGCAGACACTTACAAAAAAATGGAAGCGTCAGTAAGCGCAGTACGCCAGGTGTTTACTAAACTCTCTTAATCCTCTTGTCCTCCTCTTGGGGAGAAGGCGGAGAATGCCTCCATGTTATCTGACTGGGAGCCTGTTGCATGGATGGGAGAATAGTTTGCAAATTGCGCTAACTCTTTGCGGTAGGTCATGTTCACACTGCCGACAGAACCATGCCGGTTTTTCGCTATAATTAATTCAGCAAGCCCTGGCTTGTCGTATGGATCGTAGTATTCTCTGCGTAGCAAGAACATGACGATGTCTGAGTCTTGTTCGATGCTGTTATGAACTAAAATGTCATTAGCTACAAAATTGTGAACGTTCTCAACTGTAGCGTCATAGACATCTTCCATGCCAATTTCTGTAATTGATATGATCTCGTCCCAATAGATATCAGAATCAGTCTGAATTTGCCTAGGAAGGGCAATGCGGTCCCCTTTTGCGAGCTTTTCTAAAGCAGTCCATCCTTCGAGTTTTAAAAAGGGGTGGTTGCCGCTGGCTTTGATAGATCGGCCTGTTCGTGTTTTAAGCTCGTAGACAATTTTTTTCCCTGAATAGAAGGCTTTGATCATGCGGTGTTTGCCAATTTTGAGGTCTTGATCAACGGCATGGACAAAAAGAGGGGTTTGGTTTGTGCGTTCAGCAAGTTCTTTTATCGTGTAGATTTTTCCTGTAGAGGCATCTTGAATCAGGGCATCGCCAGTGAGACAGCCGCTTTCTCTCAAATCGCTCATCATCGGACGGTGGCCTTGCCGCTCTTCCACTTTGCGGGAAAGCTGTGAGAGGCAGATAATCGGAATGTTAAGCTCTCGTGCAAGCGTTTTCATCATCCGGGAAATTTCTGAAATTTCATTTTGGCGGTTCTCTGCATTGCGGGAAAGCCCAGAGCCTGCAATCAACTGGAGATAATCGACGATAAGGAGGCGGATGTTGTGGCTCTCTTTCATGCGGCGGGCTCTTGCGCGCAAATCGGTGATTTTAAGACCTGGTTGATCGTCAATGACGATGGTACCTTTCATCATCGCATTGACGGCTGCAACGACGCGTTGATATTCGCTTCCGTTAAGAGATCCTGTTTTAATTTTATCCGATTCTACTTCAGCTTGAGAGCAGACCATGCGATGCAGGAGTTGGTCTGCTGTCATCTCAAGGGAAAACACGCCGACGGCAAGGCCATTTTTAAAGGCGACATTTTCGGCGATATTAATGGCTAAAGCCGTTTTACCCATTGCTGGGCGGGCAGCTAAGATCATGAGGTTGGAATCGCATAGGCCGTTGATCATTTTATCAAGATCGATGAAGTGGGTGGGAATGCCGGTGATTCCGAGGTCTTCTGGGCCTCGTTCCTTATATTTCTCTTGCCGCAGTTGAAGCTCTTTTAAAAAGGGAAGCTGCGAGGTGGATTTGACTCCGCTTAAAATCTCTTTGAGTAATAATCCTGCAGATGTATTGGTAGTTTGGCTGATTGTAAAGAATTTGGCTTGTGCATCGTCGAGAAGAACATGAACATCTTCTGGGTCATTCAGCGCGCCTCTTTCCACTTCTTGGGCGGCGTTGATCATGCGCCGCAAGATCGATTTGCTGCGAACAAGTTCGATATACTGCTCGACGTAAGCGGACGTGCCCGCATATTGGGCAAGCGTTGTGAGGTAGCTGATCCCTCCGATAGCTTTGAGCTTGTTTTGGCGCTTGAGCTCTTCAGAAATCAGGTGAACATCGGCTGGCTTGTCGTTGCGGTAGGCAGTTTTAAGAGCTAGGAAGATGATCCGATGTTCTGTGAAGTAGAAATCCGTTTCGTCGAGCCCGTCCGCTGCAATATTAAGGCTGTTGATGCTTGTGAGCATGCAGCCGAGCACCATCATTTCAGATTCTTTGGTGTGCGGGGCGATTTTAATGTTGCTGGGGAGGGGAGGGGTATCAGACATACAAAAGTTTCCGGGTTATCTCTTTCGGAGTATCGCGCGCGCGCGATATTTTCGCAACGTCTGGAAAATAAAAAAAGCCTTGAGAGGTGATCTCAAGGCTTAAATTCGGAAAGAGTGGGATTTGAACCCACGGTACCCGTTTAGCGGGTACGCGTCCTTAGCAGGGACGTGCCTTCGGCCACTCAGCCATCTTTACAAAAGAGACAGAAGTGTAGCTTTTCATGGGTTTTCCCGGCAAGCTTCAAATTAAATGTGTGAAGTTGAAGAGCTTGCCTCCGATTCTGTAGCAAGCGCAAGAGCAAGGCGAAAAGGATTTCTTTTAATCATAAGGTCTCGGAAATGTTGGCGCTGTTCGGAGGGAAGCTTGTTCTTAAAAGCTGGTGAGATAAAATAGAAGGGATCGCAGGCCAGTTGTTCATAAAATGGGGGCAAGGTCACTTGAAAACGAACGAAAATTGATTGGAAGAGAAAGATGCAGGATACCTGCAAAGGGCCTTGTTGCGTAAATCAAATTTGAGAGCAGCCCCTACCAGGGTGGTCAGCGCT
>CAYWSY010000095.1:0-7311 GCA_964461105.1 uncultured bacterium | reverse complement strand
CTATCCGCACAAGCTTTGCTTGCTTGCACATCACTTCACTTCCACTGTCAAAACAACTTTGCTTCCGTCTCGCGGCTGCTATTCCTTTTTCGTTTCGATCATCTTTGTGATTTATCTCAAAAGGAAACAAGAACATACAAAATCAGGGCATTTTAACGCAAACGTTTTCCCGAAACTTTTCCGATTTTCCCTGAATTAAAAATCAACTTTACACCCATTTCCCCTATGAAAAATCACGTTTTTTGCTAACTGCTTATTTTTTTGCGTGGGAGCTTTTTTTGGATTGCCAATGGCGTTACAAATGCGCGCAAAAGGTTAACTGATAAACGATTGAATAATCTGAGGGGTTGTACTCGTGGAACATCGAATTTGTATGGGAGAAAGAAAAAACGAGGGCTTAGCCCTCGTTTTTCCAAGTGAACTTTACGAGACAAAAGGTGAAAGAAGAAGGTAGACGCCCATGCCAGCTAAAAACCCGATCAAAACGGGCAAAGTTGCTTTTTTTGCATAAGTGACAAAATCCATTTTTTCAAGGCCCATCAGAGCCACCCCGGATGAGGAACCAATAATTAACATACTCCCTCCAACCCCTGCCGCATAAGCGATCATCTGCCACAGGCTTGAGTCTGTTGGGTAGATCTCAAGAGGGTACATGCCGATTGTTGCTGCAACCAAAGGTACGTTATCAATGATCGCAGAAAAAACACCAATTAACGTTGCGATCATCGCCTGGTTATGTACGGCGGTATCAAGCCATGTTGCTAAAGCTTGTAACAATCCAGCCGACTGAAGCGCATCCACACACAGTAAGATTCCTAGGAAGAACAGGATCCCCGAAGTGTCTACCCGCGTGAGAATATGAGGTACGCGCAAATGCTCCCGACCGTTGTGCTTATAATGCATCAGATCGGTTACTAACCACACAACTCCTAATGCAAGAAGGATACCCATAAAAGGAGGTAGCCCGGTTAAACCTTTAAAGATCGGAACAAATACAAGCCCCCCAACGCCTAAACACAACACAAGCCTTGCCCCTGGTTCAACTTTTGCTCGTAGATGCTCCTTGGGGACAGGTGGAAGTTTTCCTTTGACCTTCCAAGTGAAATACATCAGCGGAATGAGGACAGAAACCACGCTTGGAATAAACAGAGCTTTTATAACAGAAAGGCTTGTGAGTTGCCCATTAATCCATAACATCGTAGTAGTCACATCTCCGATGGGGGTCCATGCCCCGCCCGCATTAGCCGCAATCACAATGATGCATCCCAATAAAATCCTCTCAGATCGCTCGGGAACAATTTTTCGAAGCAATGAAACCATCAAAATTGTTGTTGTTAAATTATCTAAAACAGAGGAAAGAAAAAACGAGACTGCGCCGATAATCCAGATCATTTTTTTCTTAGAATTGGTGTTGATTCGATCTGTAATAATCTTAAACCCCTTATGCGAGTCGACAAGCTCGACTAAGGTCATTGCTCCCATTAAAAAGAAAATGATTTGAGAAACTTCACCAACATGGTGTGCTAATTCTTTAATATTCTCCGATACTGTCAATGTGCTTGCAGAGACGTAAATCATCCAACACAAGACGGCGATCAGGAGCGCACTCGCTCCTTTATTAATTTTGATATAATGCTCTAAAATAATTGCGCCATAGCCTAAAGAAAAGACTAATAAGATCCAAAACGTATTCCAACTTGCGATTTCCATTTTCTAAACCTCTTGATAATTTCAATTGTAAAAGCGCCGCTTCCGATGCATAGGCCTGCAGTTATTAGCGAAAAAGGTTCAATTCGGTTCATTGCAGTTGCAACCGAAATGAGGATGCCAAATCCAATTGGCGCTGGAAGCATGATCCCCAATCCCCATGCAGAACAAAACAAAAGCGCAAATGGGGCCCACGACACTACAGCTTGACTTGTCAATAACAACAGAGCGAGCCTAGTCGACAAGAAAGATCGCTCGCATGCAAAGTAAAAAAGGTAAGCGCTAAATATGATCAGGGCACTTGACCACGGAATGGATGCAATGAGTCGATTGACCGATACCTCGCGAAAGGGGGACCTGATCAGGGTCATCAGCAGCGCAAAAATGATGAGCCCTAAACTCATCGGATTTGTAAGGGCTGTCCGGATTTCACTCGAAGAAAGAGCTCCGATATAAGCAGTTGCAAGCCCTGTTACTGAATAAACAACATCTGGCGGAAATGATCGAAACTTGAAAAGAACGAGCCTGGCAACAACCAATAACCCGCACACAACCCACCCTCTCCATTCTAGTTCCATAGGAAATGAGAGAGGCGATGTGCCGAATAAAAGCATTTAGGCAAGTCCTGCTTGGATCAAATCATGCATACGCAAAATCCCCACCACTTTATTTTCATGCACAACAGGAAGCACCATCACAAATTTCTTAGGGTCTTTTTGCATTAGCTTGAGAGCGTCCCAAGCCAACGCATCCTTATTGATCGTATACGGAGTGCTTGTCATTAAGTCTGCCATTGGTTTTTCAAGAGCACATGGCCCTTGAGACTGAAGAGAGCGGCGTAAATCGCCATCGGTAAAAATCCCTAATAGCTCTGAATCTGTATTAGCGACTAAAAGAGCCCCGCATTTTTTATTTGAAAGCTCAACGAGCATGTCAACTAAGCGATCAGACGGGTTGCTTAAGGGGACCTGTTCTCCTTGAATCATCACATCTTGAACAGTGAGCGTCGCTTTCTTTCCGATAGAACCAGAGGGATGATTCACTGCATAACTTCCGAGATCAAACTTCTTTTGCTCCATGAGTGCAACAGCGAGGAGATCTCCAAAGAGCAGCTGGATTGCAGTGGAAGTGGTTGGGGCCAAGCCAAAAGGACACAACTCTTTTTCCATTGGCAGAATCACTTCTAGATCACATTCTTTTCCTAATCGGGAACTTCGATTGGAAACCACTGCCATAAGTCGCGTGTTTCGCTTGCGCGCAAAGGGAACCAAGTTCATTAATTCTTCCGTCTCCCCACTGCGACTCATGAGTACGAGGAGGTCTTGATCGCCTAAAATTCCAATATCTCCATGCAAGAAATTGGTCGGAGGCAAGTAGAGGGCTTTAGTTCCCGTCGAAATCAAGGTCATTGCAATTTTTTCTGCAATAATCCCACTTTTACCTACACCGGTAAATACGATCAGACCAGAAATTCCTGCACACAGGTCCACGACATTGGCTAACTCGGCGGGGTCGACCTGATTGAAATAATGATCGAGTTGTTGGCGCTGAGTGTCTAAAAGTTTCTTTACTGCTTCCATGCTGTCTATATCCCGTTCTAGAGAATGTCGTTTGAGTATACAAGATTGTGTCTTTTTGCTTGAAGTCTTCATTCAAAAATCATACAAAGAATTTTTAAAGAGGAGCTAACATGGCACATACAATTCCAATTACAGTTGCCTACGGAGATGGGATTGGCCCTGAAATTATGGAAGCGACCCTTCATATCCTCAAAGAAGCAGGAGCCCCATTAGATATTCATGTCATTGAAATTGGGGAAAAGATATTTTTAAAAGGGGTTTCTACTGGAATTGAACCTTCTTCCTGGGACACCATTCGCAAAACAAAAGCGTTCTTAAAAGCGCCAATCACAACTCCTCAAGGAGGAGGGTTTAAGAGCCTTAATGTGACGGTTCGCACGGCCCTTGGCCTCTATGCGAACATCCGGCCCTGCGTTGCCTACTCCCCTTTTGTGCAAACGAAACATCCTGGTATGGATGTGGTGATTGTTCGAGAAAATGAAGAGGATCTCTATTCTGGAATCGAATACCGGCAAACTCCCGATGTCTGCACGTCGATTAAACTCATTTCCCGTCCAGGGAGTGAAAAAATCATTCGCTACGCCTTTGAATATGCCCGCCATTATCATCGGAAAAAAGTCACCTGCTTCATGAAAGACAACATCATGAAAATTTCCGATGGTCTTTTCCACAGGGTCTTTAATGAAATTGCCAAAGAATATCCCGACATCCAGAATGAAAGTTGGATTGTCGACATTGGAGCGGCCAAATTAGCGGATACCCCAGAGGTTTTTGATGTCATTGTTATGCCCAATCTCTACGGCGATATCCTCTCAGATGTCGCAGCTCAAATTTCAGGTTCAGTAGGCCTTGCTGGATCTGCCAATATTGGCAACCTGGGAGCGATGTTTGAGGCGATTCATGGGTCTGCGCCTCGCAGGGCAGGTCAAAATCTCGCGAACCCTTCCGGCCTGCTTTTAGCAAGCGTGCTGATGCTTGTGCACCTCGGAGAAAATGCGGTTGCTGCGCGGATTCACAATGCATGGCTCCACACATTGGAAGCGGGCATCCACACCTATGATATTTATAAAGATGGAACGAGCAAAATCAAAGTCGGCACGCGTGAGTTTGCTCATGCTGTCGCTAAATTTTTAGGACAAATTCCTCAAACACTTCCCGCTGTTTCGTATGAAGGTTCAAAAAAATTTGCCGCTCTTCCGATTCCAAAAGCCCATCCCCCTGTTAAAAGAGAGCTTGTTGGGGTGGATATCTATGTCTATTCGCTAGACAGCGCAGAAGCAATCATCAAACTCGCCTCACAGAACCGCTGGGATCCCCTTTCACTGCAGATGATTACCAATCGAGGGGCACGTGTATGGCCGGCAGGTCAACCTGAAACATTCTGCGTCGATCAGTGGCGGCTTCGATTTACTCCTAAAGATAAACAGTTAACAACTACTTTGGCTCAAATCCAACACGCGATCACTCAGGTCACTGAACTTGGCTATGAAGTGATTCGTACGGAGCACCTCTACCGCATTGATGGAGTTGCAGGGTTCTCTTCTGCAGATGGTTGAAAGTGGGAGATCCATTGAAGCATCTTTGCTCGCGCTTGTGAATCTTGACACTGATTGACAATGATCGCAAAGGCCACATCTCCTGCATATCCAGCATAAGCGCGTACAAACGACATCGAGCCACTTTTTGCTCGCACTCCGGATTCAATCTCTGGCAGCGAGTCGAAATAATCTGCACAATGATTTGAGCGCTTCATGACAGCTAATACAGCGACTAACTGTTTTGCGGTGATGAGATTTTTGCGCGAGAGGCCCGATCCATCTGCCAGATGAAATCCTTTAAGATCGAGCTTATTTTCTTTCAAAAAATCGGTTATCGCCTCGCACCCTGCTTGTGTCGAGCCTTGTCCACGGACCACTTCCCCTATTTTTTTAAGAAGATGCTCGGCGTATAAATTGAGACTCACGCGGTTCGTTTCACGGACAATTTCCCGAAGGGGTGGAGAGTGTGTGGAGTAACACACAAGGCGCTGCGCTGTGGGCCCATAAAAAGAGCCTTTTACGCAAATTCCACGATGCTCAAGCGCCTCGATCAAGGCATGGGCACAAAAAGAGGGCGGGTTAGGAACTGCACCTCGAATGGAAAACGTCTTAACTCCCGCTGGGATGGTCCCGCGCACTGTTTGCAGCGAAGTGAATTCAGCGCCATAGATGCACGCTTGATCCCCCGAGCCCAAAGCTCCGGTAGTAACCTCGTTTTGCAGAGCCACTCCCCAAAGGGGCGGTTCTGTACTTATAACCGCAGTCTTTTCCCCTTGGGTAGCTCCTGGCTTAAAGGTCAGGGTATAGGCATTTTCATGAAAAGAAAGAGCGCATGCCCCGGCGCCATAATAATTCCCTAAATCTTCCCAATTCCAGCTTGGCACTGCGAGGGCAAGCTCCCAATCGGAGGCATCCCCAATCACATTTCCATCGATTGTACGGATCCCAAGCTTGGCGATTTCATCTGCCCATCGCTCTACTTGAGCGCGCCAGCCAAGCGATGGAGCAATCCGCTCCGAGCCTAAACATGGATCTCCTTTTCCATGGATATAAAGATTACCGCGCAACACTCCTGAAGGCTCAAGCTTCCCGTCGTATTCTAAATCGGTTTGAAAGCGGAAGCTTGGGCCTAAGATCTGCAAGGCTGCTGCAGTGGTTACTAACTTCATGCATGATGCGGGCATCAAGCTCTTATGACTATTTTGATCGAGTAAGACCTTACCCGTGCGTGTATCGACTGCATAGGCGCTAATAGAAGCCTGCTCCCAAGTAGGATCTTCAGGAGAAAACATCAGAAGCGATGAGAGGATTGTTTTAATCAAGATCATAGACGTGATTGTAGCTCTCTTGGCCTTAACGCTTAAGTGTTATCTTGAAAAGTTTTTTTAAACCAAACAGGCACTTGCTCTGTTTTCATTTCTACTATCTGACCATTCGTGATTTCTGCTAACCAGACATGCTCATGTGTTGAATTATCAAAGATGTAAGCTCGGTGCGTGAATTTAACCGCCGCTTTCAATAAGTCCAAAGAACGTTTATAACGGCTTACAATTTTATCTTCAGGGACAGAATGACCACCTCGGCTTACTCTATACCGCACGCGTGAAATATTAATTTCAGGATTTTCAGTAGCTACGTAATAAAGGTACGTGCGGTAGCCTCTCGATTGCGCTTTGCTAAGAATCTCTACTTTATCAGGAAAGGACATCACTGTTTCAAAAGTAAAGGATTTTGAGCATTTAATCAGTTGCTGGCGAATGAAGTCCGCTGCTACAGAAGCAAAATAAACATTGGGCTTGACGTCATAAAAACTTAATTTCTGGTCATTAAAGCGTAAAAAAGAGGCTTCTTCTAGACAATCGACTTTTTCCAAAAGACCAGATTCATTAAAGAAATTTAAGATCTCGCTCTCAGTAGTTGTCACATGATAGGTATCAAGATCAAGGAATCCGAACTTATTTATTTCTTTTTCAATCTCATCTGGGTTGATATAAACGCCAAGAAGTTCTTGGCGAATCATTGTCTTAAACGTACTTTTGCCAGATCCATTGGGTCCTGCAAACATGCGAAGGCGAGGAATATCCGTATTCATCGAAGTTCCAATTTTTGCCCACGTTTTACAGGTATCCACGGCTCAAGTTTTTTGATAAACTTACGTGTTCCATCCGGAAATACTTCCACGAGGTTTCCATCTTCACTGACTAATACGCTACTGCCAGAAGCCAAAGCAGCCCAATAAGCTTGCTTGAAAGCTACTTCAGCCAGCTCTGGAATGTGGGCTTCCAAATAATCAAGAGCTTTTTCAGTGAGTTTCACGTTTTACCTCTCTAGTTAGATACAATTGTAATTCTAGAATGTTTTTGCATTTTTTTCCGCATTTTTTCCGCAAATCATACTCCTTAGAGATCCCTTTGAACCGGAAGGGGTATACACCCCTTCCGGTTCAAAGGCGCCCTAAATTAGAATCAAAAAAAATAACAGGATAA
>CAYWSY010000094.1:0-7472 GCA_964461105.1 uncultured bacterium | reverse complement strand
GCGTGGATGGGGGGTGGTAATCGCATCACTGCTTTAGGAGCTGAAGCTCTTGGACAGGCCCTTATTATAAATACCACTCTTAACAGGCTAAATCTTTTAGGAAATCAAGTTGGTCCTCAGGGTTCAGAATCCCTTTCAAACGCTCTTGTTGTAAATAGCACTCTTGAACGCCTTGATTTAGGGGGTAACGCAATTGGTGATGAGGGCGCAAGGCATCTTGCAACGGCTCTTGGTGTAAATAGCACCCTTATGACGCTTATTTTGGGTGGTAATAATAGCATTACCCTTACGGGGATAGGGGCTTTAGCAGACGCACTTGTCATTAACACGTCTCTCAGAACCCTTGATTTAGGAGTGGGAAATGAGGGTGCAGAGTCCATTGGACGTAGTCTAGCTCATAATAGTACTCTTATAAACCTTAGTCTACAAGGGCATTGGTATTCTGTCGACGATCAGAGAATCGAGGCTCGAGGCGCACAGGCTCTTGCAACAGCTCTTTTTGCAAATAGCTCTCTTCAATATTTGGATCTGAGTTGTAATGAGATTGATAATGAAGGCGCACAGGCTCTTGCAACAGCTCTGTTTACAAATAGGACTCTTACGCATCTTGATTTGAAGGCGAATGATTCGATCTCTACTGCAGGGAAGGCTGCTTTTATACCTGTTTTTGCTGTCAATGAGACTCTTCTAAGGCTTTGTCTAACATATCATCGGGGTGAAACTGGAATTAGAGAAACTCTTTTGTCCTTTTGTGATAGAAATCTATCAAATAAAAAAAATAGAGAAGTGAGCTTATTTGCGCTTTTAAAGAATTTAATTAATATTCATTGATTTATTAAATTTCATCTTTTTTAAAACTAATAGAGGTATTGTTGTGGCGCCGTCAAGTTCTTCAAGCACGAATAGTCAAATTGGCAGGTTCCAATCGACGAGCGCGGCCCTATGGGTCGGTCAGGATCCCGCAATGGACCATAATGGAGCTTTTAATAGGACCCAGGGTAATTTTGAAGCCAGACTCGAGGTATTAAAGGCGTCGGGGGTTTTTGTTGTTTCTCGGGTATTTGAGCTGTTTAAAGAGGTTTCCGAGTATATCCAATCTACACATCCTGAAGGGATCGATCTTTTGGGACTGAGAATACATGCGGATGAAAAGAGCCTGCCCTTAAGCCGCAAGCCTGGAGGGTCGTACTCGCTTGCGAACCCTGAAGAGGGGAGGGAGACCATTGAGAATATATTCAGCAAAGTGCGCAAATTTGTGATGATTGAGGGATGTAAAACAGGCTTTGGAAAAAATGGGATTTTAAAACATGTCGTTAGTTTATGTCGCCCAGGCGTTGTGGGGATCGGAAGTCGGGGCTCTGAATTTGAGGTGGGCTTTGATTCTGTCATATCGGGTTACATGCGATTTGAATGCCTTCGCTCCAAGCAAGACATCACGAGGATCTATTACAAGACGGAAAATGGGGCCACTCAAAATATCCCAGTAGAGGAGCTGATGCTCCTCTGGGATCTATTCAAGGAAAAATGCACAACCCCAGAAGCGCAGCAACGGGGTTTTGAGCTGTGTTACAAACTGCTCGGAGAGAGAAATGACCCGAGCACATTTCTTAGAATCCGGACAGAAAATGAAGCGTTTATTCATTCAGTGCGGGGCTCTTTCGAATCGATTCGAAAACAACTGCTTGAAGTAGAGGTAACCCGCTCTTTGGCAAAATCGATCTGGGTGGAAATGCTAAAAGGGCTCGAAGCAGTCAGATCTGAGTTTGGCGTTGCTCAAGAGATCTCTGAGATTCCTGTCGATCAAGTTGAGCGGGCGATGACCCCCGATCAAATTGTTACAGATAGGGGGGCTCTTCGTGTCGGTGTATCGACTTCTTATCAAAAGGTTTATCGTTTTATTTTAGGGTGCGCGTTTATTGATAAGTATAAACCGCTTTTAATGCTTTTAGATGATGGGACCGGATTTGGGCCTGCAAGCCAGGCGATCAGGGCTCTTTCTGGACTGACCATTCATGGAGACGACTCTCTATCGATTACGGCGATTCTTGCCCATTATTTTCCTGTTATTAAAAAGTCTTACTTGACTGCAAGAAATTCATATTTAATTAAAGATTGGTTTCAAGGGGTTTCGAAGGGAGTCTGTTTTAATAACGTAATCAAATTTATTGATGAGTTTTATGAAGAGCGGATTTTGCCTAGTAAGGAAGAGCGTTTGAGAATTGCAGTTTTAAAAGGGAATGGAGTTGCGGTTCAGAGGTTAATTGAGCAGGGTGTCAATTTTGATTTTAAAGAGGCCGAAATAGAGGATTTAAAAAATAAAGCTATTTCTAATCGTTATTTTTTTGTTGCTTATCTTATTATTAATCATTTTTCTTTAAAAGATAAGCCTGAATTTATAAATTATTTATCTTTGCAATATAGTTTAGAATGTAAAGAAGATCCTGTTTTTTTAAGATTGGATTCTCAGGTTTTAAGTATTTTAAAATCATTGCTTATGAATCGCGATTTAGATTTAGCTTTTTATTGTGCTGATTTAATTAAACGTCCTAATCGTAGAGTCGAAGCTTTTTGTGAATGTATTCATATGTCAAGCGTTTTAGGCAAGGTTAATCGAGCAATAAAAGAATTTAATAAATTTTATAGTAGTATTTCGCGTATGGCATATTTTTCAAATCAAGATTTGATGGATAGAACCGCCATCGGTATTTGTGAAATGGCATGTAAATTTTTAGAATTTGAAATAGCCTTGGAGGCAGCGCAGTTAGTTAGTGGACTGAATTTTAAAAGAAATGCTTTTGACAAAGTTTTTAATGAAATGTTGAGTTCAAAAAAAATGTCTTTTGAAGAGTTAATTAATCGTTTTAAATCAATTCCTTTTGGTTACTTGACGTTTGGAGGTCAAATTAATAGATTGCTGGAAACGAGAGATTATAGTAAGGCTTTTGATGTTTTTGATGAAATTAATAACATCGATGAACGGAACAAGGTGAGTGAAATGATTGTAATGCATTTGCTTGATCAGGGGCGGCCTGATGAAGCTTGTATCTATGCAAAAAAAATTACAGATGAGAACATTCAAAATATTTGTTTTTTTAGAATTATTCAAAATTGTTTGAAGTCTCAGTATTTATATGCTGCTTTAGATGCTGCTAGGTTAATAGTAAATGTTTATTCACGTTACTGCGCATTAGATTTAGTTTTTGAAAGATTTATTGACTTAGGTTGCCCTCATCTTGCATCTCATCTTGCTAATGAAATTAGTGAATTAAACTTACCATTTCAGGCAGCGCGGTTGATGAAAAATGAGACTAATCTTCCATTAGCTCTAAAAGCTCGGTGCTTAGTTATAGCCGGAGTTGCTTCGGAAGGGGCCCTATTAAAGGCTCTTGATTTGGTTAGGGAGCTTTCTTTCCCCACAGAGGGCTTCTCACAAGAAGAGGTTTTTACATGTCTTAGTTCTCAGGTCCTATATGGGTACGCCCAATTTATGAATAGTGAACAATCGATTGAACATATTAAAGAATTGGTGCCATATTTAAGGAGTAATTTAAATCCAAATGAAGATCCGTTTGATCTTAGCTTCAAAGTTAAGGTTATTATAGACTATTCCCTTAAAAATAAAGATCCTGATGAAGCTCGTAGTTGTGTCCTTTTAATTAATAATGAATGTATTAAAAATGAATGCCTTGTTAATATTTTCAATTTTTATATGGAGCATAATAATTTAAAAGATGCATTGGATATTGCTAAATTAATAAAAATTAATTCAAATCGAGATCGTGAATTGTCTTTAGTTGCTCAAAAATTTATTGAAGTTTCCGATTTCAATTCTGCATTTAATACTGCTAAGGAAATGAAGACCCATTTACCCTTAAGGCTGATACCCTCAAAGCCGATTTTTGAAAGGATTTTCTCTTCTATGGTCCAGAGCGGTCTGTTAGAAGATGGAATCAAGATGACTCTCAGTCTTGGGGCTCTAGGTCAAGAGTTGTTGTCTAAATATGCTGAATCGTATCAGGCACAAGGTCAGAGCGCAGTTGTTTCGGCGATCCGCAAGGCTATTAAATGAGAAGATTCTTCAGGTTGTTTCGGTATATACCCCTTCCTTTTTAAAGTTTATTTTATTTGTTATTTGATTGATAGTTTGAATTTGTATTAAAATTAATAGAGGTCATTGTTGTGGCACCGTCAATTTATAATTTCCCACCGACGAGGACGGCCCTGTGGGTCTGCCAGGACTCCTCATTGGACCATAATAAAGCTTTTAAAAGCACCAAGTCTAATTTTGAAGCCAGACTCGAGGTGTTGAAGGCGTCAGGGGTTTTTGTTGTTTCTCGGGTATTTGAGCTGTTTAAAGAGGTTTCCGAGTATATCCAATCTACACATCCTGAAGGGATCGATCTTTTGGGACTGAGAATACATGCGGATGAAAAGAGCCTGCCCTTAAGCCGCAAGCCTGGAGGGTCGTACTCGCTTGCGAACCCTGAAGAGGGGAGGGAGACCATTGAGAATATATTCAGCAAAGTGCGCAAATTTGTGATGATTGAGGGATGTAAAACAGGCTTTGGAAAAAATGGGATTTTAAAACATGTCGTTAGTTTATGTCGCCCAGGCGTTGTGGGGATCGGAAGTCGGGGCTCTGAATTTGAGGTGGGCTTTGATTCTGTCATATCGGGTTACATGCGATTTGAATGCCTTCGCTCCAAGCAAGACATCACGAGGATCTATTACAAGACGGAAAATGGGGCCACTCAAAATATCCCAGTAGAGGAGCTGATGCTCCTCTGGGATCTATTCAAGGAAAAATGCACAACCCCAGAAGCGCAGCAACGGGGTTTTGAGCTGTGTTACAAACTGCTCGGAGAGAGAAATGACCCGAGCACATTTCTTAGAATCCGGACAGAAAATGAAGCGTTTATTCATTCAGTGCGGGGCTCTTTCGAATCGATTCGAAAACAACTGCTTGAAGTAGAGGTAACCCGCTCTTTGGCAAAATCGATCTGGGTGGAAATGCTAAAAGGGCTCGAAGCAGTCAGATCTGAGTTTGGCGTTGCTCAAGAGATCTCTGAGATTCCTGTCGATCAAGTTGAGCGGGCGATGACCCCCGATCAAATTGTTACAGATAGGGGGGCTCTTCGTGTCGGTGTATCGACTTCTTATCAAAAGGTTTATCGTTTTATTTTAGGGTGCGCGTTTATTGATAAGTATAAACCGCTTTTAATGCTTTTAGATGATGGGACCGGATTTGGGCCTGCAAGCCAGGCGATCAGGGCTCTTTCTGGACTGACCATTCATGGAGACGACTCTCTATCGATTACGGCGATTCTTGCCCATTATTTTCCTGTTATTAAAAAGTCTTACTTGACTGCAAGAAATTCATATTTAATTAAAGATTGGTTTCAAGGGGTTTCGAAGGGAGTCTGTTTTAATAACGTAATCAAATTTATTGATGAGTTTTATGAAGAGCGGATTTTGCCTAGTAAGGAAGAGCGTTTGAGAATTGCAGTTTTAAAAGGGGATGGAGCTGAGGCTCAAAGGTTAATTGAGCAGGGTGTCAATTTTGATTCTCCTGAGCTAAGCGATACATTATTATGTGTTCAGGCTCTTAATAATGGGTTGTTTTTTGTTGCTTTTCTTTTTCGTGACAAGCGTGGTTTGGAAAGTAAAGATGCAAATAATTTTAAGGGGCATTTAATAATTAAATTTAAAGAAAATAATCCACTTAAACTGGAGGCTTTTGATGAGGAGCTGGCTTGTATTTCAAGGTATTTAGCGAAAAAAAATAGGATGCAAGAGGCTATTCAGTATGCAAATTTGATCGGATCAACCAACAATCAAGTTAAAGCTAAATGTGAGTGCGCGATTTCAACAGCTAATCTCAGCGACATTAATGAAGCTATAGATATAATTAGCCCTTATTTTCCTCAAATTGGTAATGATCCGCCAAACTTAGACAGTGTCACAAAAATGATTCTAGAGGATACTCATAATCAGATCATGGAGATGGCATTGAAGTTGAAAGATTTTTCAGCTGCGTGGAAGTTAGCGAATCTGGTTCAAAATAATCCAGTGCGTTTTTACACATCTGCTAAGCTAGTTTTTGATTCATGCATGAGGGGAAAATCTTTAGAAGAAGTGAATCTGGTTTTTCAAGGTGGAAGAATCGGATCTATGCTTTTTTTAGAAAAATGCAAAGAATTATTGTCAGAAGGAGACATTAATCAAGCGCTTCGAGTCGCCGATGCGATTCAACATCCACTCGAATCTACCGAAGCGCGTTGTGCTCTTGTATCATATTTTAATGCACAAAGTAATCCTGATGCAGCCTACCTTCATGCGATGAAAATCACAGAAGAAAGAACTCGAGACCCCCTCTTGCTTTCAACCATTCACAATTATAACCGCCGGCAACTTCCGTATGCAGCATGGGATGTGGCTCGGTCGATAATAGATCCTGAGGTGCACTCTGAGGCTTTGAGCGTTGTTGCTAACGCGTTTCTTAAGTTAGGTCATCCTTATCTTGCGTTTCGTGTGGTTCAAGAAATAGAGCAGGGCTCTTTTGATAAAGAGGTCTGTTTTCGGATGATTCTATCTTTCATGCGTGATCAAAATCGGATGCAAGAAGGAATTTTTTTGGCTCGGCAGCTGGGCCCATGGGCAACGGGCTTTCTCCAGCCCTTTGCGAAAAGATACAAAGAAGAAAACCAGTTTGAAATTGTCTTAGAGATTGGCGAGGCGATTCAAGATGCTACACTAGCTGATGAGGCTAGTTTAAAAATTGCAGAGAACAGGCTTGCAGAGGGGAACCTTCCCGAGGCTTTGAGATATGCATTAAAAATACAGACTACTGGTATGCGAAATCACATTCTTTTTGATATTGTAGATAGTGCTCTTATGAGAAATGACCCGAATTTAGCGTGTAGGGCAGCAAGAGGGATGAGTTCATTTAATATCGAAGCTCTTGAGAAAGTATCTGGATATGCCTTCCATTTAATCGCTGAGTTTTTAGTGAAAGAAAATCACCTTAGCCAAGCATTTCAAGTTGCTTGTGAGACCTTAAATGACTTGGTTTGGCACTACATAGCTAAGCAGAAATTGTTTGATAAAATTCTTAGTCAATTTGTTGAAAATGGAGAAGTTAACAATGCAATTGAATTAGCGCTTAGTTTGCCTCAAGAGCTTAGCTTCTCTGAAGATCCGCTTGATGATGATGCCACTTGGTTTCCAAGAAGAGAGGCTCTCTTTGCAGTCATGCGGAAAGTGGCTTTAGCCCAAGGGTTGGATGTTGCTTTTAGTTTGATATCAGAACTTGTTGTCTCCCAAGAGGAGCGTGCACTTGTTCTTCAAGACATAAAGATCCTTGCTTAAATTTAAGGGAAACCTAATACTTTTTTCAAAAGCGGAAATTTTTCTACCTCTGAACCGGAAGGGGTGTATACCCCTTCCGGTTCAAAGGGATCTCTAAGGAGTAT
>CAYWSY010000093.1:0-7581 GCA_964461105.1 uncultured bacterium | reverse complement strand
CTCCTGCACTTGAATACGTGCGCATTATAGGAAGCGATTTGGCTCCTTGAATAACCCCATCTTGATAGGAGAGGTTTAGGTTTCCTGTAATGACGTTGACGTGGTGGTAGAGAGTGGGGTCTTCATTTTCAAAAAAGAGTTGGTCCCAGTCAGCCTTTACTGAGGAGAAACATAAAAGAAAGCCGAAGAGAAACTTGATCATAGCTCACCTTTTTCATTAAAAAAAAGATGGATACTATGTAATTTTTAGCTTTAATGCAAGCGTAATGAGAATCAAGCAAGCCGCTCTTGACGGACCACTAGAAAGGAATACCACGCGCCTAAGGAGCAGATCACGCCTCCGACAATCAGCATTGGGATCGGCCCAAAGAGCTGGCAGAAGATCCCTCCTAATGCAGGAGCAATGATCCCGCGCATGCCAAGCATCAAGATATTGACACGAGAATAGGGGGAGCTGTCCTCATTTTCAGCAAAGAGTGTTCCAGATAAATTCCAAAGCAGATGACTTCCCGCTTGAGCAATCCCATAGATAATAAAAGAGAAGTAAAACCACTGCATATGGAATGCCGATAGGACTAGCAGAAGTGGAAAGAGCGCAAATCCAATCAAGATTCTCACATTTAACTGAGGAACAGACAGCGTTGAGATCGCCTTTCTCCAAAAGAAAGAAGAGAGCACGATCCCCACGCCCATCAGAATCGAGCGTCCTGTGACGATCTGTGTGTGCTCTAAGTTCAAATAATCGACGTAATAGATCGACAGACTTGGCGCAATCAGCATTAACCCAAAGCCTCCCATCATGAATCCCCATTGGAACCTGGCAAAGTCAGGCCGTCTTTTGAGCAGAGCGATTGCCTCTTTCCACGGCTGAATCAAACGGGTTTTAAACGGAGGGAGTGCAATAGGAGCTCTGTCCTCTAACGGGATGGGAACGCGCATCTGCACGACAAAGCTGCTGAGCCCAATTAAGACGGTAATCCCGCAGAGGATACTCCATGAAGATGGCTGTTTGTCAAGCAGTCCCCCCATCACCAATCCCAATAAAATACTCTCAACAAAACTTAAGACAAAATAAAAGGTGTACGTTTTTTCGCGGGCATCTTTAGGCAAATTGATTTTTAAGATCTCAATGAGTGCAGGAATTCCCGATTTATTAAAAAACTCGTAGACGGCGCAGCAAAAGATAATATACCAAGCATTCGGAAACCAAGGAACAAATAGGAAAGGGATCCTACCTAGCAGCCAAGCACCGATGAGATTCGAGCGAAGGCGGTGTCTGCAATTTGTGAGATTTGCGCTCCAGTAAAATGAAAATAAGGGAAGAACAGGCCTTAATGCAGTTAAAATCGAGATCTGCAAAATAGATGCCCCTAGATCCTTTCTAAAAATAAAAGGCAGCAGGGCGTAGAGCACGACAAAGGGCTCGTTGGACAGGTTCATCCACAAGAGCGCTAAGCGTGTTTTATGATGGATCGTCTCTGCTTTGGGAGCGTGCGATTTCATATGCCCAGCATACCAATTTACGAGAAAAATGTCTTAATTTTTCCAGCCTCAATCATAATAATTAATTTAAATCCCTCTTTCCCTTGACGATAGCCTTCGACTTCTATAGATTCAAGAGGGTACAAATTACTCTCGTGTCATGGCAGAAAAAACAGAAAAAGCAACCCCGAAGAAGTTAAAAGATGCGCGAAAAAAGGGGCAAGTTGCTAAATCTCAGGACTTTCCATCAGCTTTTACCTTTGTAGTTTCCATTTCGGCGGTCCTACTGACGACCAGTCATCTCTACCAGATGCTCGGCGGCTATATCGTTTCAATGTTCAAAATGAGCGGTAACCACAATTTAGACATGCAAAGCTCCGCTCCTGGGATTATGAGCGAGGCGATCATGGTGATTTTTAATACAAGCATGCCAATTATGGTACTCACTTCTATGGTCGGCGTCTTAGTGAGCTTCCTCATCGTAGGTCCCCTCTTTACCTTTGAATCGATGACGCCTGACATTAAAAAACTCAATCCAGTCACCAACTTAAAAAATATTTTTAAATTCAAAACTGTTTTTGAATTACTAAAATCGATTTTGAAGATTACGGGAGCTGTGATTCTGATCTATTCTGTCGTTCACTCAAGCATCCCTGAAATTGTCTCTACGGCGTCAATTCCAGTCTATGGCTCAGCTCTCGTCTTTTCTGACTTCCTCGTCAAGGTCTGTATTCGAGTAGGCATTTTTTTCCTTGCTGTTGCGATTTTTGACCTCGTCTTCCAAAAAAAGAACTTCGCGAAAGAAATGAAGATGGAAAAATTTCAGGTAAAACAGGAATATAAGGATACGGAGGGTGATCCTCACATGAAGAGCAAACGTCGTCAGACGGCTCATGAGATCGCCTACCAAGAAGGCCCTCCTGCTGTTAAGCGGGCACGAGCTGTGATTACCAACCCCACTCACATTGCTGTTGCAGTGGAGTATAATGCGGAAGTTCAGCTTGCTCCAAAAATTGTGACGATGGGAAGAGGCCTTGTTGCTGAACAAATTATTAAACTTGCTCAAGAATTTGGAGTTCCTATCATGAGGAACGTCCCTTTAGCAAGAACCCTTTTTGAAAAAGGAAAAATTGGCGATTATATCCCAGAGGATGCCTATCAGGCGATTGCGGAAATCCTCAGGTGGATCGAAAGCCTCGAAACTCCAGAAGCTGCTGAAACTGCCGGAACGGACATATTTAAATGAAAAAAATAATTGATAGACTTGCTCAAACCTTAGGTGGAGATCGAGCGCTTGGCCTAATTAACAAATCAAGCGACATTGTGTTAGCCCTGTTCATCATTCTTCTGATCATGATGATCATCATCCCCGTCTCTCCAACGGTGCTAGACAACTTAATTGCATTAAACCTCACCATTTCGATTGCTTTGCTAATGGTGGCTTTGTACATCCCAAGAGCCGTGCAACTCTCGATGTTCCCTTCTCTGCTCTTGATCACAACCTTGTTCCGTTTGGGAATTGAAATCTCTGCCACACGTCAGATCCTTTTGCACGCTAATGCGGGGCACATCATTTACACCTTCGGGAACTTCGTGGTCGGTGGAAACTTTGTGGTCGGGGGGATCATCTTCTTAATCATCACCATCGTCCAATTTATCGTTGTAACCAAGGGTGCCGAACGGGTCGCGGAAGTGGCCGCACGATTCACCTTAGATGCGATGCCAGGTAAGCAAATGAGTATCGATGCGGACATGCGCAGCGGGGTGATCGACGCTAACCAAGCGCGCGATCTGCGCTTAGCTCTGACCAAAGAGAGCCAACTCTATGGAGCGATGGACGGTGCGATGAAGTTCGTTAAAGGGGACGTCATTGCAGGGATCGTGATTGCCATCATCAACATCATCGGGGGGTTGATCATCGGGGTCTCGATGCACAACATGACAGCGCTGCAATCAGCGCAACTCTATACGCTCTTATCGATTGGTGCGGGTTTAATCTCTCAGATCCCCTCTCTTTTGATCTCCTTAACTGCGGGTATTGTGACCACGCGCGTTTCCTCTGAGAAAAAAGATTCCCATCTGGGTAAAGAAATCTCAGGTCAATTATTGGGGCAGCCAAAAGCGATTATGATGGCATCTGGCGTCATGATCCTGATGTCCTTTATCCAAGGATTCCCCAAACTTATCTTCATTGGGATTGGGCTTGTGATGTTCTGCGTGGGATTTGCCGTTTGGTACAATGCCAAAAAAGCTGCAACAAAGGAAGCTGGCGGTCTGACCTCTGCTAAAATGGAAACAGATGTCGAAGGGCATGCAGTGATTAGAGGAGGCGCGGATGAATATGCACTCACCCTTCCGGTCATTCTTGAAGTGGGAAAAAAACTCTCCGAGGCGATTCGAAAAGAAAAGCAAGGGATGACTTTTGTCGAAGAGATGGTACCCAAAATGAGACATGCCTTGTATCAAGATTTAGGAGTCCGATTCCCCGGCGTGCATGTGCGCACAGAATCCCCAACGCTCGAAGGAGATGAGTATTCCATCTTCTTAAATGAAGTGCCGATTGTCCGTGGAAAAATCTTTGAAAACGCTCTATTAACCACAGAAAATCCAGAAACGCTGCGCCGCTATAACGTCCCTTTTACGACGACTAAAAACTCGATCGGCCAGCCCTCTGTATGGGTAGACATGAAGTATCTAGATATCATCCAGAAGGCGGGAATTAAATTCTGGAAGCCTCTTGACGTGATCATCCTTCATCTCTCTTATTTCTATCGTCAGCATGCAAGTGATTTCATCGGCATTCAAGAAGTGCGCGGCATTTTAGAGTTCGTTGAAAAATCGTATCCTGATCTTGTTAAAGAAGTCACCCGTTTGGTGCCTTTACAAAAACTGACAGAAATTTTCAAAAGGCTTGTTCAAGAGCAAATCTCGATCAAAGACTTAAGAACCATTCTAGAGGCGCTCTCAGAATGGGCGCAAATGGAAAAAGACACTGTGCTTTTAACGGAATATGTCAGATCTTCATTGAAGCGCTACATCAGCTACAAATACTCCCAAGGACAATCGATCCTCTCTGTTTACTTGCTTGATCCTGAAATTGAAGACATTGTCAGAGGCGCGATCAAACAAACCTCTGCAGGATCCTATCTCGCTCTCGATCCCGATTCTGTGCAGTTGATTCTACACGCAATGCGCTCAACTGTCGTTCCAACACCCGTTGGTGGCCAGCCCCCTGTGCTCTTAACTGCAATCGATGTCAGACGCTTTGTACGCAAACTCATCGAAGGAGAATTCCCCGATATGGCAGTAGTCTCCTACCAAGAAGTAGTGCCTGAAATTCGGATCCAACCGTTGGGAAGAATCCAGTTGACTTAAAAGCTTAAGAAGAGAACTCATGGCTGACGATCTGTCCGTAGACCGCATCAATCCCACTGAAGCCTCAAAAGCGCAGCAAGCTGCAAATAAAGCTGCTCAAGCAGAACTCCGCAATCAGATTGCAAGCGAAGATTCATTTGCCGACTGGGCTAACGACGGCATCTTTAGCCCAACTTTAATGACAAGGTTCTTTCAATCTCTAGAACTCAAAGCACGTCAGCCAGAGAAAGAAGAGGAAGCGGAAAAAGCAGAGGAATCCAAACAAATTGTCCAAGTAGAGAAGCTCGAGAGGATCGCAGAGAAATACTCGAAACGCAATCCTGAGTTATTGCCCCGTAGCCTCCTACTGCTGCACTCCCGCATCAACCCCAACGACACCAAAGAAGAGATCTTACGCAAGGTTCTCGAACTCTATCCAGACCTCTCCCTTGCTGACGAGGCTCTCGATTTCTTAATTGAATCTGCAAACGAGCAGCTTGCCCGCAAAGCCCGCATTGCCAAAGAGGATTTTAACGCCCAGTTCGGCAGAGAAATTAGAGCCGGTCATAACATGGGAGTGCGCGCACGCGAATTTTCCTCTCAAGGACTTGGCAATCCGACGGGGTTGCGCGACTTATACCGCGAGGTCACTGGAAATCCTAGAGATGCTAGCACCCTTTTTGAGGAACTCAACTCTAAATTTACCTATGAGAAAATGCGCACGGTTCTCGACTTCCTCCTTCATTCACTCGGCGCTGATTTAAAAGCGAAGGGCCCTTCCATCGATCGAAGAGAACTCCATCGCCTCTTTACTGAAGCGCGAACGATGCAGGCGATTTTAGGGATTTATCGCTTCTTCAAATCGCGCATGGCCCTCATTGAAAAAGCATTTGAAAGACAGGGATTAATTCTTCCTAAACGGGTTAGCTTTGAGATGCTAGCCAAGCTCTTCATGAAACTTCTTCAAGAGCGCTACCCCTCCCCCGATAAAGTGATGCAGCTAGCCTCCCTGCTCGGGCTTCTAGAAGAGTACTATGGGCTTATTGTCGTCTATACACAAATGCGCGATGCTGTGCGGCATGTCGCACCCAAACTCTTTAAATCAGACCAACACAGACAAGATGTACTTGCTAGCCTCATCGATACGATCGAAGAGCTCGATGAAGAGCTCGAAAAAGAAGAAGAGGAAGAAGAAAAAAAAGAAAAGGATGACGAGTGACCCATGGACAGATTTACTGAACTCTTAGAAGAATTAGGAGATCTCCTCAATACAGATTTGCGCCCAGATGTCCGTGGCCATTGCAAAATCAGCATTGATGACACATGGAATGTGCAAATCGAATTTCAACCAGAAAGAGAGCGGCTCTTAATAGCCTCCTTTCTATGCGATGTCCCTCCAGGCAAACTGCGCGAAAACATCTTAAAAGACGGCCTTAAAGCCAACTGGCCCACTCCCAAGGGAGGAGTCCTCTGCTATTCAGAGAGAAACAATAAACTCTGCCTTTTTGACTATGTCTCAACAGAACATCTCACAGGAAAACAACTGGCAAGCGCTTTAGATGCCTTCATCACTCAAGGAAAGAGCTGGCAGAAAGCTGTGGAAACAGGAACCACTTCTGATCTCGTCCCTTCTTCAAAAAAATCGCAGGGGAATATTTTTGGGATAAAATAGTAGTCTGCAAACAAATTTTCTGATATTAGTTTTAGCGTGAAAGCTCCTGGGGTTGGACGATCGTAAAGGCCGCTGTGTTCATGGACACAGCTAACTTTACAATCGTTCAACCGCAGGACTTTGACGCAAAAATAATTACAGAAAATTTGTTTGCAGACTACTAGTAGTCCGTTTCAAAAGTTCTTGAAATTATTTTTGCGTCAAAGTCCCGCGGTTGGATCGAGATCGAGAGGAGCTGTGTTATAGACACAGCCCCCCTCAATCTCGATTCAACCGCGGGCGCTTTCACGCGAAAACTAATACCAAGAACTTTTGAAACGGACTACTAGATGGATGAACTGATCAACCACCTCTTAGGGTCGCACACAGCCCCAAGCTGGGAAAAGATCGGTATTGCTCCCCATCATGGAATCAATCTCTCTCTTTCCTCTCTACACTCACAAACAAGCATTGGAATTGGTGAATATTACGACCTCATCCCACTCATTGATTGGTGCCATAAATTAAAGCTCGATGTGATCCAACTCCTTCCCTTAAATCATTCTGAACATGATCCGAGCCCCTATAATTCCAGCTCTTCTTGCGCACTAAACCCCTTGAATCTAACTCTCTTTTACCTCCCCAATATCGATCGCTATCCAGAGCTCATCGAAGAACTACATAACTTTCTTAAACTTCCATTACCTCCACGCATCGACTTTGCCGAAGTCAGAACATTTAAGCTCAAGTGGCTTCAAGCCTATTTTGAAGCTGAAGGTCACAGACTCATTACAAGTAAAGCTGTCCAACAATTCATTACAGATAACCCCTGGGTAGAAACCTATGCCCTCTATGAGTCACTAAAAAACCAACTCGGCTCGACCCCATGGAAAACCTGGCCCTCCGAATTGAAGAACCCAACAACACAAGAATACAACGCACTCATTAAACAACATTTTCCCAACATCGCACGCATCATTGCCGTTCAATATCTCTGTTATGAGCAATTTTCTACAGTGAAAGCTTATGCAGGTGAACGGGGAGTGTTTCTCATGGGTGATATTCCCATTCTCGTAAGCACCGAAAGCGCCGAT
>CAYWSY010000092.1:0-7657 GCA_964461105.1 uncultured bacterium | reverse complement strand
GGGTGCCTTTGAACCGGAAGGGGTATATAAATAAAGTTCTTGATATTAGTTTTCGCGTGAAAGCGGATGCATGAATTGATCAATAGCAAAGAGCACCTGTTCTGCAAACACAGGTTTAAAAAAATGCAGCTTCCCCCATGCAGCATTGCCTTTATTGGGGTTTATAGGACTCATCTGCCCTTGCGAGGATGCCACCTTCTTGTAAATCTCTCGACGGATCTTAGCGGGCAATTTGACGACCAACTTTTTGAGTGGAACTGAAACATCGGCGCCTCGCAACAGGTCCCTCACTTCCTCTAACGTCTCTTGAACAGTGGGGGGCTTGGATGGCTCCCTCGTTGCGCTTAGGGGAACGATAGTAAAATCACCTAAAGAATCAGTTTTTAACTGCATCGGAGTACCCTCAGAATTTGGGTTCTCCTGGTTGTTTGGGGATAAACAGAATTGAGCCTCATTCACTAATTGATTAAGCTCATTCACGACAGCTGAAAGATCTTGAGTGAGGGTCAAGACGGCCTGTTTCAATTGGCTGACTTTGTCATATTGCACATCGAGCAACTCGCGAGCATCCTCTTTGATGCTAACGGAATATTTCATTTTAAATAACGCAATCCCTTGAAGTCTCTTGCTGGTGTGCTGCACCTCTTGCGAATAAAACGGTAGCCAATTTCTCATATATTCGAGACATTTTGTTGCTCCAATTAACACACTGACATCATCATGTTCAGACGAAATTAAACAGCCCTCCATGCAGGGAATGTCTTTCTTAATGTGATGGATCATCGTGCTGAGCTGGAATTTTGCAAAGGCTCCCATTGCTGCTTGATTGCACAGTTCCATGTGAACATCGAGAAGGTTAGATCCAATGGTGTTCTTTGTGAGAGGGTGATTCTGCGCAGCTTCCGACAAAATCGTTTGGAATTGCGGCCCTAACAATGTTCCTAAATCTGTTGGAATCATGATTCCTCCTTTGCAGGTCCACACAGAAACTCAATTGCCCACTCATAGTCAAGTTCTTCCTCAGTTTCATTACAAGAGACCCATTTATCATAGAGCTTTGCCACAACTTCACAAATAGAATCTTTCTCCGTCGGAGAAAGATCCTCAAATTGAGTTTTTCTAGCCTCTTGGGATTGCTCCATAAAGCTCTCAATCATTGTTGCATGGTCTTCCTCCTCTTCTTCTAAAGAGGACTCTGATGGGGCATCCTGCAATAGCTGGTCTTTCATGCAGTCTGTAGCGGAGGAAAACGGCAGTCCAAGCTCTCGTCTGAGTCCATCAAACAACTCACCTACTATAAATCGCTCACGAACGACGATCGTCTTTTGATGTAACTCAATACACTCCATATACCGTCCATGCAATTTTTCATAATTCTCTTTGCATTTTCTCAACTTCTTGGTCTTAAGTTCCTCCAAGATCCTCTGTACAATTTGAGTCTCTTCGAGCTTATGCATGATCCCGTCTAACATAGGATCATAGAGTTTAGCCACAGTAGCTCTTCCGTTTAACAACATCTCGACTGCTTGAGTGCGTTGATCACTTGCAATCCCCTCGAGATTCTGATCCACAATCAGCTGATTTGTTTTGAGATAAAGAAGATCAACAAGAGTGTTAGAAACAAGATTTAACAAACGGTAATCAACAACAATTGACTTAACTGATAATTTAGCGTGCACTTTTTTTATTCTTTCAGTCAATCTACCTAATTCAAACGTGCAACTATTCAACAAACGATGAACAAAGAAAGGGTCCCGAATGGTCTGCTCTGCTCTTAATGCGGAAATTCCAGCTGCCATATTTCCTCGATGTCGATAAAAAGAAAAATATTTTTAACTACACCATTATTTATGTCAACGGAGGAAATTTGACCCGAATAGATAAATCAGATACAATGCAAAAAATACATATAGTGCTTCTGGTTCAAAGGCGCCCTAAGGGACTGATCAGCCCCTTAGGGCGCCTTTGAACCGGAAGGGGTATATAATTTTTTACAAACTGACCGACGGCACATGGAACAAAATCAATCTCTGACCTCAAGCAATCATGCGATTTGGGGAAATAAGCTGGCACACAGGTTAGGGTTTCTCGTTTCCCTCGGAGAATACGCCCGGCTGCTCTATGACGTAACCCGTGCGACATTTCGCCGTCCACCTGCAGTGGGTCTTGTACTTAAACAGCTGTTTGATGTGGGGGTGGCTTCGTTTATCGTGGTTGCACTCACAGGATTTTGCACGGGGCTTGTCTTAGCGGCTCAATCGTTCTATCAATTGGCAGATAAAGGGCTCTCTTCCGTGACAGGATTAATGGTTGCCAAGGCGATGCTGACAGAGTTGGGGCCTGTCTTAACGGCGTTTATGGTGACCGGCCGTGTGGGCGCTGCGATGTGCGCTGAGCTGGGAACGATGCGCGTGACCGAGCAGATTGATGCCCTGCAAACGATGGCGGTCAATCCCAACCGCTATTTGATCGCCCCTCGGCTGATCGCAGGAACATTGATGATGCCCCTTCTTACCATTTTTAGCATTGCGATGGGAATCTTCGGAGGCTATCTCATTTCGGTTTACTTCTTTGAAATGGCTCCGCAGACTTATTTCGATCCAATGCCGACGCACATTACATTTTTTGATCTTGCTATTGGTGTCATTAAGGGATTTATTTTTGGTATCTTGATCATGACAATTGGGTGTTATATGGGAATGCGCACAACCGGTGGGGCTGCAGGGGTCGGCAGATCCACGACGACAAGTGTTGTCATTACGTATGTATGCATCTTATTTATGAACTTCTTTCTAACCGTTTCCCTTAATATTCTTCATGGGGCGTTTTATTAAAACATGATTGAAATTCAAAATTTGTGGAAAAAATTTGGAAAGTTGCAGGTCTTAGCTGGAATGGACTTAAATGTCCAGACGGGCGAGACGCTAGTGATCTTAGGGCCTTCGGGAATTGGCAAAAGTGTTCTCTTAAAACACATCATCGGGATTTTAAAGCCAGATGAAGGGACGATCGATGTCGACACAGTGCGGATTTCTGATTTGCATGGAGCTGAACTCTATAGCAACGTCCATCATATGGGAATGCTCTTTCAAGGAGCTGCTCTTTTTGACTCAATGAATGTTGAGGAGAATATCGCCTTTCCCCTCAATCAACATGGCAACTTAGAAACTAAGAAAAAATTCACAAAAGCTGAGATTACTGAAAGGGTCGATCATGCGTTAGAAATGGTGGGTCTTGCCGGAACTCAGAAAAAGATGCCTTCAGAGCTCTCTGGAGGGATGCGCAAACGCGCCGCTTTAGCGCGGCTCATCGTCTACCGCCCTCGGATCATCCTCTATGATGAGCCGACAACAGGGTTAGATCCGATCATTGCTATGCAAATTAATGAATTGATTGTCAAAGCTCAAGAAGAGCTCAAAGCGACGAGCATCGTGGTGACTCATGATATGTTCTCTGCTCTATACGTGGGGGATCGGCTCGCGCTGATCCGCGATGGAAAGATCGCCCACATCAGCCAGCCAGATGAATTTATTCAGATCGACGATCCCTTGATTAACTGTTTATATTGTTCTATTTCACAAGATCCCAGAAAGCTTAAGGAGAAGAACCACCATGGGTGAACACCTCAAAAACATGCTCATCGGTCTATTTGTCATTGCCGCGGGCGCACTTGTAGTGGTCATGGTCATGTTTTTAAGGCCGAACGTCGGCGATGGAAAACAAACGCTCTATGTCCGGTTTGCTAACATCAATAAGATCGGGATCGGAACGCGAGTGATGTTTGGTGGTAAACCTGTAGGAGAAGTGGTTGCTGTCGATCCGATTCCCAATGCCAGATCGAAACCTTCTGTCGATCTCTTAGGGCAAATTTACTCCTATCAGTTGGTATTGAAAATCGACTCGAGTGTCAAGGTCTACGATACGGATGAATTTGCAATTCAAACCTCAGGTCTTTTAGGAGAAAAATCGATTGCCATTGTCCCGAAAATTCCTCCAAAAGGGATCTCTCCGAAACAGATTTCCAACCAACCAGTTTACGCCCAATCGTATGATCCGATCGAATATGCATTTACCGAACTCTCTGAGGTGGCAGATCTCATGAAGGTCACCATCAAAGAGGTCAACAGCTGGATCAAAAAACATGGCGATGAGATGGGTAAAGCAGTCTCTGCGTTTGGCGGGGCCATGGAAGAGACAAGAGTCGCGATCCATCAAATGAATGCCTCTGAGGCGTTTGCAAACGCTAGCTCAATGCTGAAGCACTTATCTAGCGCCTCTGAATCCATCGCGCTTGGAAAAGGAACGCTGGGCAAACTAATTCTTACGGATGACATGTACTTGCGGGCAAACGCGATCTTAAGCAAAGCGGATACACTAATGAACGATGTCAACCACTATGGTCTTCTCTTTTCCCAGAATAAGGCATGGCAGAGGCAACGGCTGCAGCGAGTCACAGCGCTCAATGCTCTTGATTCCCCTCAAGGATTTAGACTCTACTTCGAGAAAGAAGTTGACCTAATCAATACGTCGATGTCTCGCCTCTCTATGTTGATTGAAAAAGCCAATCAAGCTCCCGAAAAAGAGGAGATCCACAATAGTGAGCTATTCCGTAGGGACTTTGCCGAACTCTTGCGCCAATCTCAGGAATTATCGGATAACTTGCGCCTCTACAATCAACAATTGATGCAGCCGGCTGAAAAATGACAGACCTTCCCTATTCCCACTTAAACAAGGGGGCGTTTCTCATTGCAAGCCCCGACATTGATTCGGGGATCTATTTCCGCAGCGTGATCATTCTCTGCGAGCATAACTCTAGCGGCTCATTTGGGCTGATCATTAACAAAGGGCTTGATATCGAACTGCCTGAAGATGTGCTCAATATGCGGGAGTTTCAAAATCCCAATATTCAAATCCGCTTAGGGGGCGCGATTCAACCAAACCAAATGATGCTGCTCCATAATGCTGATGCCGCTGCTAACCAAACGCTCCGACTTTGTGATGGAGTTTATCTCGGAGGCGATCTGCAGTTTTTGCAGGAAGCTGCCAACAATCCCAATGGCCCTGCTGTGCGCCTATGTTTTGGCTATTCGGGATGGGGGGCAGGCCAGCTCGAGCGGGAGTTTTTAAATGGGAGTTGGTTTTTAGCTCCAGCATCGGCCAAACATCTCTTCGGGACCCCTCCAGACAAAGTCTGGCAAACCATTTTAAGAGAAATGGGTGGCAAATATGCCACCCTATCGATGATTCCTGAAGATTTAAGCCTCAACTAAGATCGTCTTAAGCAGAAGCTTCCTGAACATTTACCCCTTTAAAGAAGGGGGTTTGATAGAGCTTACTACATTCTGAGATCACTTGATTTCTGTGAGCCTCTAACTCTGCTTGGATCACACTCATCGCACTCGCCATCCGACTGAAACGGGAACTGTCGATCGACCGCTCCCGAACAGTAAGAGCCGGAGAATAGAGCATCCACTGAAGAAACTGCTTCTCCCCTTGGCTCCAGCTCTTCGGATCGTTCATCATCCTCACAAATGCAAAGACCTCAGCTGCCGTCGAGGCGCCTGTGTCAATTGCATCCTTGCAGGTAAAACTGATCGAATCGGGATGATAGAGCTCAATTGCCTTCAAGATCATAAATAAGTAGAAAATCTCAATAAAATCGAGCCGATTTTTGTGCACAAGGGTAGACTTTCCACCAAAAAAGAGGGTGTGGATCATCAGCATTGCCTTGTGAGCAAACGCTTGAAATTCCTCCGTCTTCCATCCAAGGGGAAAGAAGAAGCCGCACTGCTCAGCACTTGCGATCTGATCTTCAAAAAGGGTGATAAATTCAGCTGCATCGTTGATATTCACATAAGGGCCTGACTGTGAGTAAAAATCGGCATTTTTAGGCAATGTGATGAGCACAAAAGCATCTTTGAATTCAGCGCGTTTTTGCACCCCTTCCAAAGCCAAACACCGCGCATGCTCCTGCCAGGAGGTACGGTCTTGTAAATTAAACATCAAGTGGCGCTGCTTTTTGCGCTCTGATCCCACCGAGCGTAAAAACCCGTAAAACTCTTCTACAAGCTCCGCTTTATGGATGTGCTCTTGACGGATCGGACAGGGCATTTTAAGGCAACTGACATGCATTTGATCGCTGACAAGGGTGTAGAGCTGGAGAGGGTGATTGTCTTGTGCCAAAGGATCAAATCCAATTAAAGGGGACTCAGAGCGGAACACGTCAATTGCCCGCATGACAGGCCCGTTGGGATAATGCTTTAATAGAGCGCGGATATTTTCATGTTCATCAATCAGGGTATTCCAGAGCGCATTGGGGCTATGGGTGGCAGTTTCCGTTGCAGCTCCCTCTCCTCCTTTTTCAATCAGAAGCCGGATCATCGCAATCATCTCTTTGCGCTTTGGAGTTCGAGTAAAGAAACAAGCGCACAGAGCATGGGTTAAATAATAGAGAGTCTGAAAGAATTTCTCTGTGTGCTCAGGAGGGTGCGCCATGTAGTGATGGTATTCCTTCGAGGACAGAGCCTTGCGCAAATAAAAATGGAAATCAGCATAGTAGCTTAAACTGCTCTTACCCAAAACGTTTTGCATCATATTGCGGGAATTGGCTGCGAGCATCAAAGCCATCAGGGCTTTTGTGATCGAGGCTACAAACTCGATCTCCTTGTATTTCATGGCATCTTTGAGGAAATCATCGACGTAAGGTGCGATCTGATGGAGAATTTCCTGAGCAGAGAGGTGCAATTCCCGATCATCTAACATCTTAATTCTTAAAAATGGATCTTCATCTCCCATATCAGCTAAAGCCTCATCGAACTCTCCCACAAGGCGCAAATGGCGGAGCAAATCTTTATTAAAGAACGGTCTTCCATCCTCCTTGCGAATTAAAAATAGCTCATATTCTTTGTCATTGCGGATCGTCTCGAGATCTTTCAGCCCTTTTTGAGAAGGATCGACAGGCCCTGCGTCCCCATGAGCAGCCCAATCCTCTTCCCAAGGGGTTTCCATATCTGAAGGAAGGTTAAATTTGTGGTAGACCTTTGAGAGGTAAAAATGTTGGAGTTCTTTATATTCTTTTACCTCGGTGATGCTCTCTTCTTTTTCCCCTTTGTACATCTGAGTGCACTTATCAATTTTTTGCGCAGCTTCATTGATGAGGATCATGATCGCCTGAATCCCCTTCTGGGTTTCTGCATCTCTCAAGTGGATCTTATCTTTTTCATAGAGATGTTTGAGGTAATTTAAGATCACCTCGAAGGTTTCTTTGATCCGCTCGCGGTTATAGACAATAAACTCTGGACTCTGCCAGGACAGGGACGTGAGGCGCTCTCTTACCTGCTCTTCTGTGAGCTGTCCTGTTGGGATAGACGCCGTCTGAGTTGTTAAATCGATCTCTGCCATGTGCGTGAGATTATCCACGGCTTCCATGACGCTGAGCCCTTCTTTTTTTCCACGATGTTGCATACGATACCTATTATTATTAAAACAGTCCCTGTTTTTATTATCTTATTAATTAAGTTTCAGTTCAAGCTTAATTAATTTTAAACAATATTTAATAATTAGTTTGAATTTAGTTTATGCAAACTTTTCAATACTCGCGCCCCCTGCTAGTAGTCTGTAAATAAAGTTCTTGCAGCTATTTTTGCGTCAAAGTCCC
>CAYWSY010000091.1:0-7714 GCA_964461105.1 uncultured bacterium | reverse complement strand
CCTTATCCTGCCATCCTATTATCCTGTTATTTTTTCTTTATTCAACTTTGCAGGTGTTTTGGGTGCCTTTGAACCGGAAGGGGTATACACGCTAAAATGAAATGAGCCTGAGAAGCATAAAGCTTCTCAGGCAGCTCTAGGCAATGCAATTATTTGCGGCGCTTCTTACCTTTACTCCCAGTACCAACAGGCGTGACTGAAGCTGGTTTAGGAGGGAGCTTTGGAGGCGTGCTTGAAGAAGAAGATGATGATGAAGCTGGGAAAGACATAGTACTTGAAGAAGTACCCGTATCTGTTGAGCTAGAAGCCACAGACGATGTGATCGGCTCACTATTAAGAACCGCAGCCACGGGGTTCATTGAGAGATCACTTCCAGAAGTTGCAGGAGGAGCCGCTAATTCTTCAGCAGTCAACTTGCGAACAACAGGTGTGCCTAAATAGTTATACATCAACCTGAAGCTTGATAAAGGTTGGCCTTTATTTAAGACAATATCAGAGAACTTCATCATTTCCCAAGACGTAACGCCCATCTGTTTTGACATCTTTTGATAAATCGAATCAACGTGTTGATAATAACTAGTAAGCTCTTCAAAAAATCGCATTGCTGTTGTATCCACTGCGGTTAAACTTGCTGAGACTTCAGGATAATGAGCATCCAAACGAGCTTGCTGCTCAAGGACTCTCGACGGTTGATTCAAAAGCGTCATCACCCCTCTTAAACAATGCATCAGTTCATGAGTTTTAACCATCGTTGCATTGAGATCCCAATAGGTTCCAAGTGTCTCTAATTCTTCTCTTTTCAATTCCTCTTCAGAAGGAACAAGCACTTTACCACCTTGCAATTCATTTAAACGCTGATTTAGTGCAGTCCCAAAAGCACCTAGATTTTTCAGGTCCTGTTGGATCAATGGTTCTTGCTCTTCATACATTTTTAACACTGATTCATAAGCATCTTGATTGATTCTAGCTAAAGTTACGCTGTAGTCGGTAGACATAAGATACCTCCCCGTTGGGTGATAATGAAGTAATCAACGTTGCATCCGTGCAATCGTTGAAGATGTGTTAACATACAGATCGATTAAAAGAAAAACGAAAACTGCTAAATCTTAATCAAATCTTTACGCTTCATAGAGAAAAAATTTGCATGCAATGAAAACCCCACTATCCGGTATCCTGATGGTTAAGATGAAAACAACATTAAGCTTGACCATTCCCCCCTCTGAATTCTGCTCCAAAGGGGCTAAGATTTCCTTTAAAACAGATCATACTCAACTCAAAGCTGCGCTATCACATCACGAACTGAGCCACTTTCTAGACCTCTACGAACAAGCGCAAGACACTCCCAAAGCAACCCTCCCAAAACTCTTGGAATTTGCAGCCGCCCATCCCAATCTTCCGGTTGTCAGCAACCTCTTGACTTATGTGTACATCCGCATGCGCAAAGTTAAAAAAGCCCACAAGCTCATTGAAGAGACCTACCGCTCTCATCCCGACTATCTCATTGCCAGAGTAAACTACGCCGATCTTCTCCTTCGCCGTAAACAATGGAAGCAAGTTCCTCTCCTCTTTGAAGGGACCTTTGACTTAAGCCAGCTCTATCCTACAAAAAGAATATTTCACTACTCTGAGTTTCGGGGTTTTATGATCGCCATGGGATTTTACCACCATGCGATCGGGGCGCGGGAGCGTGCACTGGAATGCTACCGCCTTGCTGTATTAGCAGACCCCCATCATTCAAGCGTCATCTCCTTGGAAAAAAAACTCTTTTCCAAAACTGTGCTTCAAAAAATTATCACAACTCTAACTTTCAAGAAACTGAATCCCTGACGCACATTCCCCTTGCCCGCATACATTCAAATGACTTAAAGTTATCCCTATACTTTAAGACGAGGGCAACAAAATGGCATTCTTTTCGAAATCTTCATACTCGCTTAAAAAGTCAAAAACCATCCTCCGACAAGCCTACCACCTCTACCTCAAAAAAAAGAAAACCCTTCCAGATTCGCTCAGCGGCCAAATCCAAAAAAGCCTCTCTGCCCTACAAAAAGAAATTTTAGAGAAAAATACTGCAGCTGCAGCAACACTTGCTAAACAAATCGAAGCCCTCTTTGAATTCCAACTTAAGAAAACGGCCTTCGACCAGCTCAAAGACTTCCTTTTTGCACTCATTTTCGCCCTTGGCGTTGCAGTCGCCATCCGACAAATGTGGTTTGAATTCTATGAGATCCCCTCGGGTTCCATGCGCCCTACCCTCAAGGAACAAGATCGCTTAGTGGTTTCTAAAACAGACTTTGGCATCAACATGCCGCTGCATCCTCGCCACCTCTACTTTGAGCCTGATCTTGTCAAACGAAGCGGAATTGCAATTTTTACAGGCGAGAACATGGATATCCGCGATGTCGATACCATGTATTTTTATCTCTTCCCTGGGAAAAAACAATATGTCAAACGGATGATCGGAAAACCAGGCGATACTCTTTACTTTTACGGTGGGCAGGTTTATGCCATCGATAAAGACGGAAACGACGTCTCCTCTGAGCTCCAACTTCCCGAACTCAAGCAGATCGAACACATCCCCTTCATCGACTTTGATCGCAAGATCACGATGCCTGAAACACCCGTTAATGGGATCTATTCTCCTGTATTCATCTACCAAATGAATGAACCGATCGCAAAGCTCTATACCACAGGCCAAAATCAAGTTCGCGGAGAGGTGATCAACTCTCCTCAAACCCACAATACAAACACCCCTAACGTTTTAGAATATAGCGAGCTCTGGGGCCTCGGCAATTACGGCATGTGCCGCCTGTTAACCCGAGACCAAGTCAAATTCTTAACAGACCAAGACCCCTCCACCCTAGAAGATGGAGTGCTTTACCTCGAAATTAAACATCATCCATCACTTAATTCTGTGAAACTCATTCGCGATGAATATGGAAGAATGCGCCCATCTCTCGGCATCAGCACCTCAATCATCCCTCTACAAGAACATCATCTTCGCGCTCTATTTGACAATATGTACACCGCCCGCTTTGAAGTGACCAACGGATTTGCCTATCGCTGGGGGCTTCATCCAACATCCACGACCAAGAATATGTTTTTGCCCCATCTGCCAAACGTTCCCAATGGGTGCTATGAGTTCTATTACGGCAAAGCAGCACAAGTCAAGTGGCAAGGGATTACAGAACTGCTCCCCCCCACACATCCACTTTATCAATTTGATTCAAGCAGAGTCCAATTGCTCTATAACATGGGCATTGAATTTGATACTAGGTTCGCACCACAGGTCAAAAATCAACGGCTTGTTCCTGCGCGCTATACCTATTTCCGCAATGGAGATCTTTACCTTCTTGGCGCACCCATTCTAAAAAAAGACGATCCCACCTTACAACAGTTCTTAAATCGAGAAGAGACGCGTACCCAAGCCTCTAATCCGCAGAACCCATATATTGCCTTTGAAGACAAAGGCCCCCCACTAAAGAAAGATGGAACATTAAATATCGAGTACATGCGCCAATACGGAATCTTGATTCCTCCGAAAATGTATCTCGTCCTTGGCGATAATCACGCCATGAGTGGAGATAGCAGAGAATTTGGGTTTGTACCTGAATCCAACCTGCGGGGTGGGCCAGACTTTATCTTCTGGCCTCCAGGCCCTCGCTGGGGTTTTCCCAACCAACCTGATTACCCATGGATGAATCTCCCCCGTGCACTCATCTGGCTGCTTGCTGCAGCGTGTATTTCCGGTGGAACTGTTTATTGGCGCTCACGCAATCACCTTCCGCTCAAAGGCCTGTAGAAAAAAATAACAGGATATCTTAGATATCCTGTTATTTTTTGTTAACAACTCAGCCCACCACACTCAAAGCAATTGCAATCTTGCACGGCTCGCCATTGAGGTCCCATTCAGTTCCCTCAGGACATTCAAAAATGACCTGCGTCCCTAGCACTTCATGCATCACATAATCATGGTGCAACTTCAGAGCCTGTTTCACCCGATCCGATGTCTGCATTTCAATCGCAATCCGATCCGTCACTGCAAAGCCGCTATCTCGACGCATTGAGTTGAGCTTATTCACAAGCTCTCTAGCAAGACCTTCCAGTAACAGATCCTCATTCAGCGCAGTATCTAACGCGACCGTAATTCCTTGAACCGTTGCAGCAACAAGCCCTTCGCGCACCTTCCGCTCGACAGCAACATCTTCTGGAGTTAAGACAATTGATTCCCCTTCAACAACAATTGTAATTGAATCACCACGAAGCAGCGTACTAAGCTCGTCTTGAGAAAATGCTTGAACAACACGTTGTGCAGCATTCATCAGCTTCCCAACCTTTTTCCCCAATACACGAAAATTAGGTTTTGCAATGAGCTGAACAAATGCATCTTCCCGATTTTCAAGGACAACTTTCTTGACATTCAGTTCATCAGCAACAAGATGCTTCTGCCTTTCTAACGCCGCGTACACCTCTTCACTTGCCGTCACCAAATGTGCCTTTGCCAATGGCTGGCGCACCTTTAACTTATGTTCTTTACGCAATCCATGGCCGGCACTCACAACGCTTTGCACACTTCCCATCTCTTTTTCTAATGACTCGTTGCGCAGAGCAGCAGTATAAACGGGATAATCGCACAAATGAACCGACTCGCACATCCCGTCGATTTTCAATTGCTGATAGATCTCTTCACTCAAAAAGGGAATAAAGGGAGCCGCGATTTTGCTTAACGTGAGCAAAACCGTATACAGCGTTTCAAACGCCTCTCTTCGATCTTGAGTCTCTTCTTCCGACCAAAATCGACTTCGATTGCGACGGATATACCAATTCGTCAACTGGTCTACAAACCCCACAAACGGTTCAACTGCACGATTCAGTTCATAGCGGTCCATTCCCTCAGTCACCTCTCCAATAAGCTTCTGCAATAGCGACAAGATCCATCGATCAATTTCAGCTTGAGGTTGAGAAAAAGTCGCTCTTTCAGGACGCCACTGATAAATCCGCGCATAAGTAGATAAGAATACAAAAGAATTCCAAAGTGGAATTAAAGCCTGACGCAAGACAAGCTCTACCCCCCGCTCAGAAAAACGCATATCTTCAGCATGAACCGCCGGGCTATTGAGAAGATAAAGCCGGATCGCATCCGCTCCATACCGATTAATGACAACATCTGGCTCAGGATAATTCTTAAGCCGCTTAGACATCTTATTTCCATCTTCTGCCAAAATAATCCCATTTACAATCACGTGCTTAAATGCAGGTTTATCAAATAAAGCACACGCAAGAACATGCAAGGTATAAAACCATCCACGCGTCTGATCGAGTCCCTCCGCAATAAAGTCCGCTGGGTAAGACCGCTGAAAACGATCTTCATGTTCAAATGGATAATGATCCTGCGCATAAGGCATCGATCCCGACTCAAACCAACAATCAAACACTTCAGGCACCCTGCGAAAGAGCTTCCCATTGTGAGTAAACGTCAGCTCATCAATGAAATGGCGGTGCAAATCGGTAATTTTCTGCCCTGTCTTCTCTTCCAGTTCTTTCACACTTGAAATCACTACAAGTTCTCCATCATCACTGCGCCAAATCGGAATTGGCGTTCCCCAGTAACGATTGCGCGAAATCGCCCAATCGCGCGCATTTTCTAACCACTTGCCAAAACGCCCCTCTTGAATATGCTCTGGAACCCAATGGATTTCCCGATTCTGCTCGATCATCTTCTCTTTGATCTTTTCTACAGCGACAAACCAAGTACGCACTGCTTTATAGATAAGCGGCGTATCAGAGCGCCAGCAGAACGGATAGCGGTGACGGATCTGGGTGTGTTGAAAGACACGCTTCTCTGCTTTTAAACGGCGAATCAGCTCTTTATCGGCATCTTTGACAAACACCCCTTCAAAATCGGGCACTTCTTTTGTGTACTTTCCGTTGTGATCGACAGGACAGACAAGCTCAATTCCCTCTCGTGCACACGCATAAAAATCGACCTCCCCAAAAGCAGGAGCTGTATGCACCAACCCTGTTCCCTCGTCAGCTGCTACCCCTTCTTCTAAAATCACACGAAATGCATTTGCCTGATGACGCTCTGCAAAATAAGGGAAAAGCGGCTCGTATCTTCGTTTGGCTAACTTCTCTCCATGGAACGTTGCCACGACTTCATACTCTCCTTCCGCTTTGAAATAATGGGAAAGTCGCCCTTTTGCCAAAATGTAGTGATGACCCGATTTAAGCTCTTTGACTTTGACATATTCCATATCGCCCTTTGCCATAATCGCTAAATTCATTGGCAAAGTCCAAGGAGTCGTCGTCCAAACAAGAAGCGAGGTGTCCGGTTCATCCACCAAAGGGAACGTCACCGTTAGGGACGGATCATCCACATCTTTATAATTTAAATTCGCCTCAAAATTGGATAACGGCGTTCCTAAACGTGCAGAAAAAGGCATCACCTTAAACCCCTCATACACCAATCCCTTGGCATATAACTGACTCAAGACCCACCACACCGACTCCATGAATTTGAGATCCATCGTCCGATAGGTATCCTCAAACGACACCCAGCGTCCCATCCGATTGACTGTGCGCTCCCATTCTTTAGTATAGCGCTGCACAATCGCTCTACACTCTTCATTGAATGCACCAATCCCAAATGTTTCAATTGATGACGCGCCAGAGAGCTCTTTTGCCTTTTCAATCTCATTTTCAACAGGAAGTCCGTGGCAATCCCAACCAAACCGTCTGGGGACATAATACCCCCTCATCGTCTGATAGCGAGGCACCACATCCTTCAAAGTCCCTGCCAATAAATGTCCATAGTGAGGAAGACCCGTTGCAAACGGAGGTCCATCGTAAAACGCAAACACAGGTTGGGCCGCGCGATTTTCCAAGGATTTTTGAAAAATCCCCCGCTTTTGCCATAACTCTAAGATCCGCTCTTCTCTCTCTGGAAATGATTCTTTCTGGTTAGGTTCGAACATAGGACAAACTACTGGGGTAAAAAAGATTAAATTGAGTGCTGATCATACACGAATCCCCCCTTATCCCACAATGGCAACCTCTCACACCCATCTTCAGCAAAAACACACAAAACGCTAACAACAAACAACTTATACTTTACCCTTTACTTATACTCCCCATAGCGAAAAAATACTCTTTTATGTTACAATCACATTCGGGGGTGTACTGGTTTCGACTTGGGAATGAAGTATTAGTTGCATGCGGAGGACGTCGGTTGGCCTCCTTAATCATCCGATAAACTAGTAAACGACAACGATATGTTGGAGTTAGCTGCTTAAAACCTAACCCGTTTTAAGTGCTCGATAGTCTAAAGCCTGACCAGGAGCGTTAGTCACTATCGTCATCAACCCTGGTATGGATCTTCTTTTTTTGACCTTCGAGGGGAAGATTCGAGATTAAGAAGTTCAAGCTGATCGCAAGTGTGGCTCCTTCCAACAAGATCAGCTAAATTTATGAAGAAGCTAAGCATGTAGAAATTAATAGGGAGTTCGCTGAGCACGAGAGTTCGATTCTCTCCACCTCCAATTGGTTGGATGCAATAAGCATCCAACCTCTTTTTAAGTACTCATCAGACTACTAGCAGTCTGTAAATAAAATTCCTGCAGCTATGCACTAGGAATTATCCAACAAAGCCATTCGTTTTTAATAATATACTCCTTCCGGTTCAAAGGCACCCTAAGGGACTGATTCAAAGCCCCGGGAT
>CAYWSY010000090.1:0-7781 GCA_964461105.1 uncultured bacterium | reverse complement strand
GGGGGGCTGTGTCTATGAACACAGCCCCCCTCGATCCCGATTCAACCGCGGGCGCTTTCACGCAAAAATAGCAGCAAGAACTTTGTTTAAACTGTACTAGTGCAGTGGCGGTGCAATCTATGATCAAATTTCTTGTTGAAAATGTTTCCAAAAGTCAAAATTGAGTGTCTGATTCAATTTTAGGATCGCTCTATGACAGATGCTTCCAAGGAAAAACAAGGAATATTGCGACAGGATAAACTTGTCGTTTTTGAAGATAAGAATATCCGCCGAAGTTTCCACAAAGGTGAGTGGTATTTTTCGATTATTGACATTGTTCGTGTCTTGTCTGGGAGCTCAGATCCAAGTCGTTATTGGACAGAATTAAGAACTCAACTGACTGATTTAGAAGGGTTTGTTCAGTTGTTCGGTAAAATCGAACAACTGAAATTGGAGTCGAGGGATGGGAAAAAATACAAAACGGACACAGCCAATACGGAAACTGTTTTTCGCATCATTCAGTCTATTCCTTCGCCCAAAGCCGAACCCTTTAAAAGGTGGCTGGCTCAAGTAGGTTACGAACGCATTCAGGAAATTGAAGATCCCGAACTGGCTACCCAGCGCACCCGTGCGATTTACAAAGCCAAAGGATACAGCGATGAGTGGATCGAAAAACGGATGCGAGGGATTGCGATCCGCGAAGAACTTACTGATGAGTGGGACAAAAGGGGAGTTAAGCTCCAGCGAGAATATGCCATCCTAACGGCTGAAATCTCCAAAGCTACTTTTGGGATGACACCTTCCGAGTATAAGCAGCACAAGGGGCTAGCCCAAGAAAATCTGAGAGATCACATGACAGATCTCGAGCTAATCTTTTCCATGTTAGGAGAGGCAGCGACAAAAGAAATTGCGGTGCGCCGAGACGCTCAGGGCTTTGATGAGAATAAAAGTGCAGCTAAGATGGGTGGTAAGATCGCTGGTGATGCAAGATATCAGCTGGAGCAGGATAGTGGCACGCCTGTTATTTCACGGGAAAATTATTTGGGGCGCCTTATCCCTGTTCCTGATGAACAGAGACTGCTGGAGTCCGACGAGGAAACTATTCTGTAAAAAGACCGTCGTATGGGGCCAGCTTGGGCTGCAAAAACCTAAATCAATAGGTGGGGCCACTTCCTAAAGCGGGCAGAGTCAAGAGTACTCCCAACCAACTGCCGGAATCTAGCGTCGTGGTCCCCTAATGTAACATTATCGTTCAAGAGCACCGCTTCTCTAGCGTGGGTATCCCATACAACGGAAAAGATAGTGCATCGAGTTTAGCATATGACAGGAAATCTGGAAAAGGAAAATTGGGAACGGGAAAAGGCACTCTTGATCTTTTTTCCTAATGTTTAATATAATAGGTCTTATAAGTGGATCGGGAGTTCCCGATCGGCGTCTTGCCTCAGTGTAAGCTGGGGTTTTTCGCTTTCTGGAGGGTAGCATTTCAGACCAATTTCTTGATATTCTGGATATCCCACTAACTTTTCCTTTATACCCAAACAACTTCAAAAGTTGGAGTTTGGGCGCGCCAACTTTTGAAGTTGTTTGGGTATACAATGTCAAAAGCCTTATTTGGCTGATTTTTCTTTACTATATGTAATGCTCAAATGGCCATAGATCTTTGGTCTTTAAGAACTCAAAGACCAAAAATTCGACCTCTCATCCGAACCAGACGAAAAAAACCGCTGTCTGGATCTGTTTAAATAAATACTGAAGCACTATCATTTTGCCAAACCTTGAAATGGTCAGGAGCTAAAATGATTTATATTTTTTGGTCTTGCAAAGACAAACCTGAAGCAAAAAAGATCGTCCACAAGCTCCTCGAAGAGCGGCTGATTGCTTGCGCTTCAATTTTTCCCGAAGTCGAGTCAATGTATCACTGGGAAGGAAAAATTGAAGAAAGTAAGGAAGTAAAAGTCATCCTCAAAACTGACCCTAAACATTTTGATGCCATCCAACAGATCATCAAAACACAAGGCAGTTATGAAGTCCCAGAGATTGTACAGATCGATGTTGTCCGAGGAAATCCCAACTATGTGTCATGGGTTGTTCAAGAAACGGCGTTCAATGACTCCCCTTAGTAGTCTGTAAACAATTTGGCTGTTCTCTTGCTTGTTGCTTTTTATCCTTATTGAGTTTAATCTGCCCGCAGATTTTTATCTTGTTATCAAAAAAACAAGATTTTAATTCGCAAAAATCCATAAGGAGCCTTATGTCACACATCACATTCTCTACAACATTACAACCTTTGCCAAGTGCAACTAGCCTACCACCTACACAAGAACCCTCAATTACAAGTAGTCGGTTTCATACATCAACCTCTCCCACATCACCCACTCGCCAAATGACAGACCGTACTGTCGAGCCTCTATCTCCTTCTCGATGGGCTCCGCGAGCGCCTGGAGCATCTCCTGCGCCAACATCACAGCCACCTTCATCTGCAGTTGCATCTCCGTCAGATACCGCATCCGATTCACATGAAGAAGAGACAGGCTGGAAAACTGCCTTAGGTATAGCTGGTGTAGTTGCTGCAGGCGCTTTAATCATAGGAGGTCTGTACTGCCTACTTCCAGATGGTACACCCTCACCTGACAAGCAAGCCTTTCTAAAATGGAGAAATGGCGCCGGGCCTGATTGGAAAGATAAAATTGGACCCGACTGGAGAAATGGTAACGGACCTCAGTGGAGAGATGGTGTCGAGCCTGACTGGGCTAAAAAAATAAGAGAACGGTATGATCAAGGAAGCTCCCCAGCTCCCTCTACAACAACAGAACCCTCAATATTGAGAGATGACGCCGAAAACATATGGAGAGATGATGGCGAAAAAATAACATGGAGAGATGACGCCGGAACGGTAGATCCCACGAAATGGAGAGATGGTCAGCCGCCTGTGCGCACTCCTCGATTGAGAGAGCCTAATAAGAACCTGTCAGTACCAGCTCTTTTACTTAGCGGATCACAAGCCGACTTACAGCACCTCCAAAAAGCAATGGCACCTGGTCTATGCACTCTTTTTAAAGCGTGACTGCTCCCCCGCCTAACGGCGGGGGCTTCTAGAGATCGCTCCCAGGCCATCCAATCCGAGGGCCAAAATATTTAATGCTGCGTTGAGATCCCTTGAGGTTCTATACCCACATTGAGAACAATGATGCTTTCGCTGTGAAAGCTCCTTTTTTTCTCGATGACCGCACTGATGACAGTCTTGTGTTGTATAGGCAGGGTTCACCAATCCCAACTTCCTACCAGCTTCTGCCGCTTTGTAGGTGAGGAACTGAAGAAACTGATTCCAACTTGCGTCTGTAATGCTTTTTGCCAAATATGACTCTTCCACCATTTTTTTTATATTAAGGTCTTCTACACAGATATATTGATACTGATCTACAATTTTTTTAGATTCTTTGTGACAAAAATCTTTTCTCTGATTGCTAATTCGTTCATGGATTTTTGCGACAACTTTCCCTTGTTTTCGGCGCTTAAGGGTTCCCTTTTTCAAGGTTGAAAGCTTTTTTTGTGCTTTTGCAAGAGCTTTTTCTCCGCGTTTAAAAAAACGAGGATTTGCTATCTGTCCACCATCGGAAAACGTGGCAAAATATTCAAGACCAACATCAATGCCAATTGCGTCTTGTTTTGGAGGAGAAGGTTCTTTATTGATCTCGCAGGAAAACGTAACATTCCACTCACCAGAAGCATTTTTTCTTAATGTACAAGTTTTGATCTCTCCTCCGATGGGACGATGCATTTTGACACGAAATGTGCCAAGTTTAGAAAGTTTAAGCTGATTGCCTACAAGGAAAAAACCGCTTTGCGGATAGCAAAAACTCTGATAGCGGTGCATCCCTCGAAAACGTGGAAACCCAGGTTTTTCTCCACGCTTGCATCTTCGAAAAAAGGCTTGGAACCCCTTGTCTAATCGATCGACAACATTTTGCAACACTTGTGAATGGACGCCATTGAGACTTGGTCGTTCGTCTTTCAACAAAGGCAACAACATGCTCTGCTGGTACTTAGATAAGGCAATATCAAGCTCTTCATGGGCAAGTATACGTTGCTGAAGCAGCTCGTTATACAGCCATCGGCACTCGTGAAGCTGAGTTTCCAGTGCTTTTGCCTGTTTTTTTGTCAGGCGTAACCTAAATTGAAATGATTTGCGCGTGATCATTCTTCTATGGTATTCTTGGCCTATGAAAACGTCAATAAAAAGCTTTGCATGAGATCTCTTAAGAAAAGCCCCCTCTCAAAAGGGGGCTTTTTTTTACTCGAGAAAGGCAAGGCTGACGTGATCGAACGTATTTGTCGAACCGTTCGCTAGCACACTTAAATAAGGATGCGGGTATCGACTTCCCACAACTTTAACAAGCTGCTTAAATAAGCGCTGCGACGGGTTGAGAATCGCTCCTGCAAAAGGAACAACTCCATAGCCTACAACAGAATTAATGAAGAACTGTTCTGGCAGGCGCGCATGGCATGAGTCTGCAATCTTACTTATAAGAGCCTGATAGCCGAGTTGACTTCCCACAGCTCTAGCTAAGAGATAAGGCAACCGGGTCCCTTCTACTGTAAGAAGGCATGCAAGCATTTTTCCCTTTACTTCCGGATCTTGAAGATCATGGCCATGAATGGATGCATAAATCAAAATTCCACGCATCGTGCGCCAAATCTGAGAGAGTTCACCGACACTATAAGTTGCCACAGGACCCATACCAAGAGCTAATGGAGCTGCCGTAGGAAGAAGCCACGTCGCAATCGATTGAAATTCTGGTTTAAACAGATTGTCATAGTCTTTCAATGCGTGCCAGGAAGCTTTGTAGGGATCTGTTGGAAATTGAGCTAGATACTTATCCCTAAAATGGGAAACAGGTTTAACTTCAATGACAGGCGCGGCTTCAAGGCAGACGCCGATCCCTCCAAGAAGAGAGGGCAAGAGCGGCACATAATAATCATCGAGAACAATTGCCGCATCCATCAAACTCTTCCCAGCTCTTTCTGTTGCGCGCGTAGAAAATGAGGCGTGTTCAGCTGCATAAAACATGCTACTAAACATCTTGCCCAAAGCGGGATCTGTATAAGGCCTTACGTGTTTGCTAACAACTCCAAGAACTTCACTGCCCGCTTGAAGAACAGGATCCGTATAAGGTCTTACGTGCTTACCAACAACTCCGAGAGCCTCTTCAATTTTTCGAAGAACTGGATCTACCAAGGCACTTAATTCTTGACCGATTTCACTTAAAATCCCTCCACTTGATGGAGCTGCTTGCGCTTTCATGCTCTCCACCTTTTTCTTTTCGCGTTCAATCGCCTCAAGCAGCCAAGCTGCATTCTCCCTACTTTGTTTAGCTGCACCAAGGTGGATGCCGGTTGCAGCAAGTTGAGCCGCTAAACCTTCAATGAATACATGGGGAGCAAGACGGTGTACTGACAAATCAAAATCAGGCATCTGCTGCGCAGGGACTGAACGGCAAAAATACTCACAAGCCAATTGAGAGTTTCTCTCAACACCAAAACCATAGGCATAACAGGTGCCTAGCCAATATAAGGCCTTGATATCCCCTTGATCCGCCGCTAACTTGAACCATCCAATTGCAGCTGCATCATCTTGTTGTGCCCCATCAGTATAAAATTCTCCCATTCTACGCTGAGCTTCTGCATATCCTAGTTTGGCAGCCTCTTCCATCCAATGAAGTGCGGCCTCAAGGTCAGCTTCTGTGCCCTCCCCTTTAAGAAAGGCTTCTGCCAGTTGGTATTGCGCTTGGGGCTCGTTCTGCTCAGCTGCTTGATAAAACAAGCGGGCAGCTGCAACAGCGTTGATTTTTGTGCCAATCCCTTGTTGGTAACGCTTGCCCAATTCATACTGCGCAATGGGGATTCCTTTTTCAGCGGCGCGATGGTACCATTCAAATAAAAAAGTGTCATCAGTAGTGGGATAGATAGAACTAAAACAGGGCGTAGAAACCGCAGAGATCCTCTGAACCTGAGAAGGAGATAACTGATGGTGATCGTAAGGGCATACTCCCTCTTTCTCAAGCCATTTACGAAGGGCGCTTGTTTCAAATAGATGACCGCAAGAAGTGCGCGAAGGGTGTTGAACAAGCCTACCAGTTACCGAACATATGGGCTGCTGAAGAAAGGTCGCTGCCTTCTCATACCCTTGGCTTGCAGCGGCCTCAAGCAAAGAAGTGCCGATCCTTGAATCAGCTTCTACACCTTCCGCATAAAGATAACACAGCCCTAAACGATACAGCGCAAAAGAGCTTCCCGCTGCAGCGGATCGAGATAACCAGCGCACTCCCAATTCGGGATTTTTTTCACCAGCTAATCCAGAGAGATACAACACTCCAAGACAATTCTGAGCTTCCACATCACCCTGATCCGCTGCTTTCTGAAACCAGTAAAGAGCAGTTGAATAATTCTTTTCGAACTCTGAAAGATCTCCTGCATATATGCCCCCCATCCGGTATTGGGCCTTTGCATGTCCTAAAATGGCAGCTCTTCTCATCCAATTAAGAGCTTGCAACTTATCTTGACGCACTCCTTGACCTTCGAGAAGAGCAGTTGCAAGGCGGTATTGCCCTTTTGCCAGATCCCCCCTTGCTGCTCTATAAAACCAATAGACTGCTTCCGCAGGATTAGGCCTCGTCCCAATCCCTTTCTGATAACACTTAGCCAGCTCATACTGCGCAATAGGTTTTTGTCCTCGAGCTGCTCGTTGATACCATTTGAATATAACAGCATCATCTGAAGAAGAACTGCTATCTGCCAAAGCGTGCTGGGAAGACTGCGCAACCCGTTGAACATCCTCAGAAGATAAATGATTCAAATCATAGGGACACACATGATGCTTTTGAAGCCATTTGGCAAGAACTTTTGTCTCAAAAACATGTGAACAGGAAGTTGTAAACGGATGCTGTAAGGGGGCTCCTGTAATTGAACAGGAATGAAAGGATGTCATGAATTTCCGATGATTAAATGATTAAAGCGAAGAAATGATATGAATCACTCGCATTTTTTTTCAATATAATTTATATCGAAACAACTCCGATTAAAAAAACTTTTTTTAAATGAAAAAAGTTAAAAGAAATGAAAACGAGGCCTCCTATGAGATTTAAGCATTCATTCATTTCTTCTCTCACTTTTTTCACAGCTTTCTCTTCTTTTTTTGGGGGTGAACATTCTTTTTTATATATCCGGTAACCTCAAATGCAGATTCAGGCCAAGGACTTTGCGTGACGCTCTTTCAAATGTGTTGATGGCAGGAGATGTGATTCAGTTTTCAGGAACGTTTACAGGAGCTAATGCGATCACGCTTCTAACGCCACTTCCAACTGTGAGTGTCGATTTGATATTTGATGGAGGAAATACACCTTATGCTTTTGTGTTTACTTCTGGTGTTCAAACCTATCAGAATTTTCAATATTCACCTGGGATTTCAGGATCAAGCATTACGAGTGTCAGTGGATCGACGCTTGAGTTCTCCAATACGACCTCCTTTCCTCTCTTCTTTAACACTCCTGTTGTTATAAGTGGTGCAGGAGCGACAATTGAATCTTCGGGTATATACTGTGTCCACTTCAAAGTTAGAGAAATTTCAAACTCAGCGCTTCAATTTTTTGCTTGTTGAAGCAGGCCCTGTGCAAGCACAGGGTCGATGGAAACAAGCGAAAAAGTGAAGATGCTGAGGCAGAAATTTCTCTAACTTTCAAGTGGACGCAGTATATACTGTGTCCACTTCAAAGTTAGAGAAATTTCAAACTCAGCGCTTCAATTTT
>CAYWSY010000089.1:0-7811 GCA_964461105.1 uncultured bacterium | reverse complement strand
AATCCCGGGGCTTTGAATCAGTCCCTTAGGGTGCCTTTGAACCGGAAGGAGTATAGACAATAATCCTCAATCACTTTAGTTATAAAGCTAAGGTTTAAAAAATCAATTTAATCCAGATTGAGGAAGCAAAGATGATTCTTGCTGGCGATGTTGGTGGAACAAAAGTTCATTTGGGATTATTTTCAGTTTCCCAACCAGTAACTCTATTGCATGAAAAGAAATATAAAAGCCGTGATTATCCTGAGTTTCGACTCATCTTAAAAGATTTTCTTGCTCAGTTTCCAGATGCTTCGATTAAAAAAGCATGTTTGGGAGTTGCAGGTCCTATTCGCAATGGACGTTGTCAAGCGACCAATTTACCTTGGGTGATTGACGCGCAACAATTGGCTAAAGGAACTAAGATTCCACAAGTGTGGCTCATTAATGATTTGGAAGCGAATGCCTGGGGAATGCGTTTTTTAAAGCCTGAAGAAATGTATACTTTGAATGTTGGGGAACCGATTGAGGGAAATCAGGCGCTTATTGCTGCGGGTACGGGATTGGGAGAGGCAGGGCTGTATTGGAATGGAATATGCCATTTACCTTTTGCGTGCGAAGGAGGCCATACTAATTTTGGTCCTCGCAATGAAGAGGAGATGGATTTGTGGCGATATTTATATGGGAAATTTTCCCATGTTTCTTATGAAAGGATCCTATCGGGACCTGGGTTATTTGATCTTTACCAATTTTTGGTGGAGACAAACCGGGAAAAGAGAAATCCTCTGATCTGTTCCGATGATGAACCACAGAAAAAAATTGGAGAGTTTGCAGTTGAACGCTCATGTCCTACTTGCATCCGTGCAGTGGAGCTTTTTGTGTCGATTTATGGATCTGAAGCGGGAAATTTAGCTCTTAAAATGCTGAGTGTCAATGGAGTGTTTCTTGGAGGGGGGATTGCCCCAAAACTGTTGCCGATATTCCAGTCGGGTGAGTTTATGAATAGTTTTATAGATAAAGGGCGGTTTAACTCGCTTCTTTCTAAAATTCCTGTTCATGTTGTGTTAAATGAACATACGGCGTTATGGGGAGCGGCCCAATATGCCATCGAAAAAAAATAAGATTAAAACTGCGGAAGAAAAAAGGCTTTCGCAAATTACTAAAGAGCCTGTTCCTCCATGGCTAAAGTGGGGGCCCTATGTTTCAGAGCGCGCTTGGGGAACTGTTCGGGAGGATTACAGTCCTAATGGAGATGCGTGGAGTTATTTTCCTTTTGAACACGCTCATCTCAAAGCTTACCGATGGGGTGATGATGGGATTGCTGGCTTATGTGATCGATATCAAGTGCTTTTATTTGCGCCAGTATTTTGGAATGGGAAGGATCCAATTTTAAAGGAGCGCCTTTATGGGTTAAATTCTTATGAAGGTAATCATGCGGAGGATGTCAAGGAGGTTTATTATCACCTTGATGCGACGCCGACCCATTCGTATATGAAATATCTGTATAAGTATCCGCAAGAAGAATTTCCTTATCAGAAATTAAAAACGGAAAATCAAAACCGCTCTTCTAAAGAATCGGAATTTGAGCTCATTGATACCGGAATTTTTGAGCATCAGCGCTATTTTGATATTGTCATCGAATATGCTAAAGCATCTCCAGAAGATATTTGCATTAAAATTGAGGCATTTAATCGTGGGGACAAGGAAGCCCCTTTGCATCTAATTCCCCACTTATGGTTTCGCAATCAATGGTCTTGGAAAGATCGTCCGGGACCAGCGCCACGTATTACAAGTTCACCCAAAAAAGGGAAGCATCAATGTCTGATTGCGGATGAAGCTGAAATGGAGCCGTTATCGAATCTCTCTTTTGAATACAAATTGGGCAGGCGTTTTCTCTATGGTCCTGATGGTGGAGAGCCTCTGTTTACACATAATGAAACGCGGTTTGTAGGTCAAGAACGCGCGGATTGTTATTATAAAGATGGGATCCAGCGCAAAATCATTAATAATGAATCTACCGTTGCCCCCTCAAAACGGGGAAGTAAAGCGGCTTTACATTATCAATTCTCCTCTATTGCTCCCAATAGTTCAGTGGTTCTCTATTTTCGTTTGACAGATGCTGTCATGTCAGATCCATTGAAAGAAATACAGAAAGTGATCTCACAGCGCAAAAAAGAAGCGGATGCATTTTATGAAACGGTTCATCCACAAGGGGCTTCTAATGAAGAAAAAGCGATTCAGCGGCAAGCAATTTCAGGTGTGTTATGGAACAAACAGATCTATCTGTTTGATGTGCACAGGTGGTTAAAGGGAGATAATTCCCATTTTCCTCCCCCTGGATCAAGAGCTAACATTCGCAATACACACTGGCAACATCTCAACTCGATGCGGATTCTTGTGATGCCTGATAAATGGGAATATCCCTGGTTTGCAGCGTGGGATCAAGCATTTCATTGCGTGACGTTGGGCTTGGTGGACCTTTCATTTGCAAAAGAGCAGCTGTGGCTTCTTCTCTTTGATCAGTTTCAACATCCCAATGGGCAAATTCCCGCGTATGAATGGGAATTTTCTGATATTAACCCTCCAGTTCAAGCTTGGGCTGCACTCCGGCTTTATCACATGGAAAAGGAAAAAACAGGGCGGGGAGATCGCGAGTTTCTCCAGCGCTGCTTTCATAAGCTTTTGATGAACTTTTCGTGGTGGGTAAACAAAGTGGATAGTTCAGGGAATAACGTCTTTGAAGGTGGCTTTTTGGGAATGGATAACATCAGTTTGGTGGATCGTTCTCTGCGTATGTCAGGCGGGATTAAACTTCAGCAATCGGATGGCACAGGGTGGATGGCTCTTTTTTGTTTGAACTTAATGAGAATCGCCCTTGAGCTTGCAAAGGAAAATCGAGTTTATGAGTCCCTTGCGACAAAATTCTTCGAACATTATGTCTACATCGGCCATGCGATGAAAAAGCGGGGCACACAAGATTACGAGATGTGGAGCGACAAGGATGGATTTTATTATGATGTACTCACCTACCCTGATGGAAAATTTGCTAAATTCCGCGTTCGCTCAATGGTGGGCATCATTCCGATTTATGCAATCGAGCATATTCATGAAGATGAGCTCAGTTGTTTTCCAGATTTCCAAAGGGATTTTTTCTGGTTTTTGAATAATCGACAAGATCTTGTTTCGCAATGCATCATCCCATTTAAACGGGGGAAAAAAACAGAATATGTGCTCAGTCTGATGAATCACGAACAGATTCAAAGTGTGCTCACGTATATTTGGGATCCTGCAGAATTTCGCTCCAATTTTGGCTTGCGGAGTCTTTCAAAATATCATGAGGCAAATCCCTTTGAATTTCAAAATCGGAAAATTTCCTATGAGCCCGCAGAATCGCTTGAAAGAATTAAAGGGGGAAATTCGAATTGGCGCGGTCCAATTTGGATGCCGACGAATTTCATGTTGATTGATGCTTTAAAAAAGCTCTCTTTAATTGCAAAAGGTAACTTGGAGATTTCAGTCGAAGGGGAAAAGTCGGTCCCACCAGGCGAGATTGCTAGTACGTTTGCCAATAGCTTGATTAGCCTATTTACGAAAGATCAAACGGGTCATCGCCCTTTCTTAGGTCCTCAATTTCCTTATTCCGCGGATCCCCATTGGAATGCGTACATTCAGTTTTATGAATATTATCATCCTGAAACAGGAAAAGGGCTTGGTGCCTCGCATCAGGCTGGATGGAGCGCGCTTGTTGCGAATCTGATCGATGAGTTTCGCAAGAAATGATTGTTCAATAGAGAAAACCAAAAAGAAACAAGGGAATCTCCCCTTTAAGAGGCTGAAGAATGCCATCTTTAACCAAATATGCCGGCTCTTCAAGTTCTTTTAGTTGATCTCTCGTTTTGTTTTTACCGCCAATTTCAAACACAATGTTTCGTGTTCGATAATCTGCTTGTTTTGAATAGAATACTTCTTCACCAGCATTTTGCAAGGATTGAACAAAAAACAGCTCTCGTTCCATTCCTTTCGAAGGTTCTTGTCCTAGATACTGCTGGATTGTATGAATCAGATTCGTATTGTTTAGTAAAATTTTAGAAGGCTTGCGCAATCCAGAACCTCCTCCTTCAAAAGGACGCATTTCCCGAATCAATCCTACAGATGCTAAAATTGTCACATAATGCTCGACTGTTTTATGATCAATCCCTAAGTTTTTTGCCAAATTATGAACATTGAGGTCTCCTGGAGGAATTGATGCAAGATAGGTCAATAGCTTTTTGAAATATTGAAGATTGGGTGTTTTTAAATTGTAATAATTAGAGATGTCTTCAAATACCGTTTTATCAACAACTCTAGATACTTTTTCATAATAGGAGTGGGGATCTTCAAACACAAAAGGATAATATCCCCTTTTTAAATATTCCTCAAAATGAGGAAGGATTCGGTCAACCTCTTTCAATTGCTTAAGGCAGGCGGTGGGATCTTCAAGAATCTCCTGAAATGAAAAAGGTTTTAATTGTAAGTTCAAAGCAAAGTTGAGGTATTCTCTAAACGACAATCCATGCAATCGATATAACTTCGCGCGTCTAGAAAGGTCATGGCTGCCTTGAATGAGGTCTAGCATGGAACTTCCGGAAAAAATGATTTTAAGAGAAGGAAATGCATCGTAGAGGTTTTTTAACTCTTGGTTCCACCCTTGATATTTATGAATTTCATCAATGAAAATGATCTGATGACCTTCTATCAAATGAAGATTGCTTACAAATTCAAGAAGCGTCGTCTGTTGAAAATAAATTAGGTCAGCAGAAAAATAAAAGCACTTTCCATCCTTAAACAACTCATTTTTAATGTATTGTAGTAATAATGTTGTTTTGCCGACTCCTCGCGGGCCAATGAGTCCGGTTAATCGATTACGCACATTGAACACAGAGTAGAGATACCGCTTTTGAGAGAGGTCGAGTTCCTCAATCAGTCGATGAAATGTTGCAGTGATAAAATGGAACATTTGGAGTGCACTCCGCAATTTAGGCTATTAATTTGGAGTATACTCCAAATAGAGTAAAATAGCAATTAAAACATTAAAACAGATGAAGGTGTTGAAGATTAATGACTTGCGAATGTTTTTTGACGTGAGAGCCTTCAAAAAGTGCTTTTTTTAATGGCTAAAGTTCAGTTTTGGATGTTTGTTGTTTTTCCGGTCTATTGATATTGATATATACTGCGTCCACTTCAAAGGCCCCCTAAGGGACTGATTCAAATCCCAGGGATTGAATTCTATTCATTGGAAAAAAACTCTGCCTACTCTATAAATCACGACTATAGCGAATTTACAGGGAAACGCATATGGTAATGCTCCGCATCTTCATCATTTTTCTGACAACTCTTTTCACATTAGCATCCTGCGGCTCAGATCGAAAGCCTCATCAGCAAGCAGCGTGCAATTTGATCCGTCTGAATTTAAATGATGAGCCCCAATCTTTAGATCCACGCAAAGCAAGACAGCTCAATTCACTCACAGTGGCTAAGATGTTGTTCGAGGGATTAACGCGTATTAATAATCGCGATCGAACGGAACTTGCCCTGGCGGAATCGATTGTCATTTCACCCGATCGCAAGACGTATACCTTTCATTTGCGTCCTTCGGTGTGGTCTAATAACGATCCTGTCACAGCTGAGGATTTTGCCTATGCATGGAAGAAGATTCTCGATCCACAATTTCCATCTGATGGCGCTTTTCATTTGTATGTGATCCAACATGCAAAAGAAGCGAAAGAGGGAAAAGTCTCTTTGGATGAGGTAGGCATTCGTGTCATTGATGAACAGACACTTGAAGTCACTTTGGTAGAGCCGACTCCTTATTTCTTGGGACTCACTTCGTTTCCGGCGTTTTTTCCTGTCAATCATCGTGTTGATCAAGAAACCCCCCATTGGGCTGAACACGCGCAAGGGTATGTATGCAATGGTCCTTTTTCATTGGAATTATGGAAACACCATGATCAACTGCTCGTGATGAAAAATCCGTTGTATTGGGATGCTAATCAGGTGCATTTAGATGGGGTGCAATTCGTGATGGTGAAGGATGAGACGGCATTTTTAATGTATGAAAAGAAGGAGCTTGATTGGATTGGATCCCCTTTCTCAACGCTGCCGGTTGATTTGCTCAAAATGCTTCGCGAACAAGAGGCGTTGCAGGTGAAAGAGGCGTTAGCTACGTACTTCTTGAGGTGCAATACCCTTGCAGCTCCGTTCAATCATCCAAAAATACGCAAAGCATTTGCAATGGCTGCCTATCGAAAGGACATTGTAGAGCATGTAACACAAGGAAATCAGCTTCCTGCAACGGGGCTAGTCCCCCTTTCCATGGGGTTATCTGCAAAGCCTTACTTCAATGATGGAGACGTAGTGACTGCAAGACAACTTTTTGTAGAAGGGCTAGAAGAATTAAAATTATCAAAGCAAGTGGTTGAGACGGTGTCGCTTGTTTATCGGGCAACGGAGCGAAATCACTTGATTGCTCAAGCGTTGCAGCAACAATGGCATGATGCATTCGGAGTGAGAATTCAATTGGAAGCTGTCGAAGGCAAGGTTTATATGGATCGGATCTCAAGACAGGATTACCAGTTGATAGCAAGCGATTGGTTTGCTGATTTCAATGATCCGATTAATTTTCTTGAAGTCTTTAAGCAAAAACAGAGCGGATCGAATAATACACATTGGGAAAATAAAAATTATGCCCAATTGCTTGACGCGTCTACACAGATGGGAGATCGAGAGAAGAGGAAGCAAATCTTAGCGCAAAGTGAACAAATATTGATCGAAGAGATGCCAATTATTCCCCTTTTCCATTATACGATGTTGTATACGAGCCGACCTGAGATTCGCAACGTGGTTGTCTCCTCGCTAGGAGGAGTCGATTTTAAGTGGGCATCTATCGATTCAGGAACAGGCGCTCTAAAATAGGTGATCTATGAAACGAGTATATCTTCTTATTCTATTTGTTGCGCTTCAGATTGGAGCCTTTGCCAATTCTTTAACGCTGTTTAATAACAGCCCTTTTACGCTGACAGCAACCGTGCTTGCAGCGGATGGAACAAACCTTGGGCAATTTACGATCAATTCCCAAAATGGGGCTCAATGGTCAGATCAATATGAAATGGCAGGAACCTCTGCGAATCCAAACGCCTCTCAGACTCCTTATACGGTGATTTGGTACTGTCCTGAGGGAACGGAGTATGGTATTAATCCCCAACAATCTCCTGGAGCGTATGTTACTTCAGGAAGTGCGCAAGGAAATCTCTCTTGTAAGCTTCAAAACAAGCCGATGCTTGAGCCTGAGCAATAGGAATGGATATGTTTAAGGTATTGATCGCTCTATTCATGTTGTGTGGTTCTACCTCAATTTGGGCAAATTCATTAAAGCTAAAAAATGATAGCCCTTATACTCTTCGCGTGAGCATTCGCGGAGCTGACAATACCTTTTTAGGAGAGGTGATTATCAGTGCCCAGCATTCGATGACTTGGTCTGACGTTTTTGGGAGAAGCGGTTATTATGGCGCTCCTAATGCGCAGATGCAAGAAGGCTATGCTTCTAAAACCCCCTATATGGTGATCTGGTACTGTATGGATGGGAATGATTATTCGATGTGTGATAAGGTTGCTACTGGAAGTTTAGTTACCGCATCGGGCTGTGATGGAAAGCGCTCCTGTGCAGCAACAAAACCAGAGCAGTATCCAGTTCAGCCTCAAGGGCAATACCTCCATCCGCTCCCTTCTTCGGGGCAACAATAACTATACTCCTTCCGGTTCAAAGGCGCCCTAAGGGACTGAATTGAAAGCTCCCGCAG
>CAYWSY010000088.1:0-7842 GCA_964461105.1 uncultured bacterium | reverse complement strand
TGAGCGTTTTAATAGTTTGCTGTTTGCCCCAACACACATAAATTAAAAATCGCTCAACTCCGGGGTTTTTCATATCAGCCCAAATGCCACAGAATAAATAAAAAAATTGTCTAAAAATCAGACTTGACGTAAGTTTATATAACCTTGTTATACAGCCAACAAAAACTTAATAATTCTGAGGAATAGACAATGACGTCATCGACAGCAACACAAACAACCCCTGCTCAAAGTGCAATCTCTTTTATCGGTAAAACCATCATGAATGGCTGCACAGGAGGATTTTCTGCCTGGGCGCTTACAACAATTAACCCCATTGCCGGGGCCGTATTTGGCATCACCTCAACATGGGGAAGACACATCGTTAGTAGTCTCACTGATTCTATGAAGTGCGCAAAGGACTCTACAGCAGGTAAAATTGCAAGCTTTGCCGTTGAGTTCCTTGGGGGAATCGGCATTGGCGTCCTTGCAACCTCTTTCTTAGGCTTTCCACTGACATTTACTACTGGCCTCATTTTAACTGGAGCTTGGGCCTTGACTGGGCTTGCATTTAGCCTGATTGCTGGAGTCTGCGTGACCTCTTCTGCAATTCCTATTATAGCTGCTGATAAAACCGGAAAAGTCTCTTCTTTTCTCTATAAAGGGGCAGGAGAATAAAAAATTGGCTAAAAATCAGACTTGGCGTAAATTTATAGGATCTTAACAAAACACCACGAACAATAACAACCTTAACAACTCAAAGGAGTAACTAATGACAGCATCAACATCTTCTTCTTCTTCAGCACCAGCAACACAAACAACCCCTGCTCAAAGTGCAATCTCTTTTATCGGTGAAACCATCATGAGTGGTTGCACAGGAGCATTTTCTGCCTGGGCGCTCACAACAATTAACCCCATTGCAGGTGCAGTATTCGGTATCACCTCAACCTGGGGAAGCCATATCGTTAGCAAGCTCAACGACTCCATGAAATGTACAACTGACAGTGCAGTAGGCAAAATTGCTGCCTTCGCCCTTCAATTTCTAGGAGGGATCGGTATTGGCGTCCTCGCGACCTCTCTCTTAGGCTTTCCGCTAACATTTACCGCTGGCCTCGTCTTGACTGGAGCCTGGGTCTTAACTGGAATTGCGTTCAGTCTGATTGCAGGAGCATGCGTGACCTCTTCTGCAATTCCTGTTGCAGCCTCTCTTTCAACAAATAAGTAAGCTTTTCACGTCGTCTTCTAGCCGAGCCAATTCTTTGGCTCGGCTTTTCTTAACATCCCCATACAACAATGGAACTCACAATGACAACCATATCAACAACGACATTCCGTACAAACTCTATCATCAAAGAAGCAATTGCAGCAGGAGCTGTCGGGGCACTTGCAGCTTGCGTCATGACGACAATTAATCCTATTGCAGGGGCCATTTTCGGCGTCACCTCTACATGCGGGGGTGAGTTGGTCTGCACTCTTACTGATTCCGTGAAATGCTTAAATAACTCAACAGCAGGTAAAATTGCAAATTTGGTCCTTACACTTCTCGGAGCAATCGGTGCTGGGATCCTCGCAACTTCCCTCATGGGCTTTCCGCTTACATTTACCGCAGGTGTCACTTTAACAGGTGCATTTATATTGACAGGCGTTGCAATCGAGTTCATTGCTGAAGGACTCTCACTCTCCTCTCGGCGGTCACACTAAAAAAAAAGCCGCACCTCCTTTCGGAAGTGCGGCTTATTTGTTTCAGCTAATCAGACTAAATTCTAGTCAGCAAATGAGAATACCAGATCCCCTTCCCCTTCTCGATCAACGAGCTTGAGGACTCGACTATTGTACTCATCAAATCCAGTTCCACCAGGAATCATGTGCCCAATAATCACGTTTGCCTTGAAGTCAAGCAGATAGTCGATTTGACCTTTGCATGCAGCTTCTGTCAAAACGCGAGTCGTATCTTGGAACGACGCCGCAGAGATGAATGAGTCTGTGCCAAGGGACGCTTTAGTGATCCCGAGAAGCACAGGGGCTGCATGAGAAGGTCGTCCTCCCTCTTCAATCGTTTTGCGATTGGTTAAGTGGAAGTTCTTCTTATCGATATCTTCCCCATAGAGGAATGTTGTATCACCTGGATCGGTGACACGCACTTTCTGGAGCATTTGACGGACAATAATCTCGATATGCTTATCGTTAATATCTACCCCTTGTAAGCGATACACCTCTTGAACTTGATTCACAAGGTACTTTTGCAGTTCTCGAGCTCCGCAAATTTCAAGGATCTCATGCGGTTTTACAAGTCCATCGGTGAGCTGTTGCCCCTTAATGACAGAGTCTCCACGTTGGATGATCAAGTGCTTGGTCAACGGAATGAGGTGTTCCTCTTCCATACCCGATTCTTCGTCGCGGACAACCACAATGCGCTTGTTCTTCTGAACGCCACGGAAGTCGACAATCCCGTCGATTTTGGCAATCTCTGCCGCATCTTTGGGAGATCGTGCTTCAAAGAGCTCAGCTACACGCGGCAAACCGCCGACGATATCTTTTGTCTTAATGGCACCGCGAGGAAGACGAGCTAAGAGCATCCCTGCATTCACTCTCAATCCCTCTTGAACAGAGATATAGGCTCCTGATGGGATCGCATAAGTTCCTACGAGCTCAGTGCACTCTGGATCGGCATAAATGACAATCTGAGGGTGCAACTCGCCACGGTGCTGCTTCACAATGAGCTCCGTCTGCCCCGTTTGCTTGTTAATTTCTCGCTGTGTCGAAATCCCTTCGACCAAGTCTTCATATTTGACATAACCTGGGCGTTCACAAATAATCGGAACGTTGTGTTGCTCCCAATGTCCGACTTTGGTTCCTTTAGCAACTTTTGAACCGTCGGCCAAAAGAATTTTCGTGCCAAGCTCAATTGTAAAGGTTTGTAGAGGTTCAATGGACTTAGACGCTAAAAGCTTCTTACATTCATCAAGTGATCTTCCCTCATCTCGAACGATATGAAGTGACCCATTCTTATTGAGCGCAATCCAAATCCCTTCGTCATCTTGAACGACGCGCAGATCCATATAAACTAGGATTCCACCCTCTTCAGCTTCAAGTTCTGGGCTGAGTGACGCTGACGCAATACCCCCTGTGTGGAAGGTACGCATCGTGAGCTGTGTTCCAGGCTCACCAATCGACTGAGCTGCAATAATTCCTACAGCTTCGCCTGTTGCTACCTGCATGCCGTTTGCGAGGTTAATTCCATAACACTTCGCGCAAACACCACGCCTCGATTCACATGTTAATGTTGAGCGAATTCTGACGCTCTCAATTCCAGCATCATCAATGGACTCTGCTTGACGAACATTGACCAAATCCCCTGCTTTTGCAAGGAGTTTCGTTCTGTCACCCGGTTGATACACATCATCGCACACAGTTCGTCCAAAAATACGATCTCGGATAGGAAGCAGCTCTTCTTGGCCTTGTTTAATCGCTGCAACTTCAATCCCATTGAGCGTTCCACAATCTTCTTCCGTAATAATCACATCTTGAGAAACGTCCACAAGACGACGAGTCAAGTAACCAGAGTCAGCAGTTTTAAGCGCCGTATCGGCAAGACCTTTACGCGCACCGTGAGATGAAATAAAGTATTCAAGAACCGTTAACCCTTCACGGAAATTCGCCGTAATGGGAGACTCAAGAATTTCACCAGATGGTTTAGCCATCAATCCACGAAGAGCTCCTAACTGTTTTACCTGTGATTTATTACCACGGGCACCAGAATCCATCATTAGATAAAGGGGATTGAGTTCTTCCTCAGTGACTTCACTCACAAGTTCAAAGAGCTCTTCAGAGAGTCTGTCGGTCACTTCCGTCCAGATACTGATGATCTTCGAATGGCGTTCCCCGTCAGTGATAATCCCGTCTTCATACTGCTTCAAGACCACTTCAATTAACTTATAAGCTGCCTCAATCACCTTTGCCTTATCTGGAGGGATACGCACGTCGCACACACCCATCGACAGAGCTGATTTTGTCGCCTCAGCAAACCCAAGATTTTTGAGGTTATCAAGGAATCGAACTGTCGCCTCAAGACCCACTTTCTTGTAAGTCTCTAGTACAAGTTCACTCATCTTCTTCTTACGAAGCGTGTAGTTTTGGAACCCGAGCTCTTTTGGAACAATGGTATTGAATAGGACACGCCCTGGAGTTGTAGAGATAATTCCACTTTCCAGTCTGAGCTTAATTTTCTCATGTAGGCGGATCCCACGACCTAATTCATCGCGGCGATGATTTTCTTTTTGCTCATCATCCCAATTAAAGCAACCTCCTGCGGATAGAGCCATCAGCACTTCTTCTGTACTGCCAAACACCTTGGTCTTCTTCCCATGGTCTTCTGGAATATACAGAGGATCGAGCATCAAATAATACAGTCCCAAAATCATATCTTGGGAAGGCACAGCAGCTGGTTTTCCAGAAGATGGCAAGAAGATATTATCTGGAGCCATCATCAGAAGCTTCGCTTCAAGTTGCGCCTCAATAGATAAAGGAACGTGAACCGCCATTTGGTCACCGTCAAAGTCAGCGTTAAAAGCGGTACATACAAGCGGGTGAATCCGGATCGCTTTACCTTCGATCAATACAGGTTCAAATGCTTGAATCCCCAAACGGTGCAATGTCGGTGCACGGTTAAGAAGAACAGGGTGACCTTTAATGATTTCTTCCAAGACATCCCACACTTCAGGAGCCTGTTTCTGAATCATTTTCTTAGCAGAACGGATAGTATACACGTAGCCTAGATCTTTTAAACGCTTCACAATAAAAGGCTCAAAGAGCTCAAGTGCCATCTGCTTTGGAATCCCGCACTGATTAAAGCGCAATTCAGGACCCACGATAATCACTGAACGACCTGAATAGTCGACTCGTTTACCGAGAAGGTTTTGACGGAATCGGCCCTGTTTTCCTTTAAGCATTTCAGAAAGTGCTTTAAGCGGTCGATTTCCAGCGCCCATGACAGGGTGACCATGACGGCCATTATCAAACAAAGCATCCACAGCCTCTTGCAACATCCGCTTTTCATTGCGAACAATCACATCAGGTGTCTTAAGCTTCAAGATCGCTTTAAGTCGGTTGTTACGATTAATCACCCGACGATAAAGATCATTTAAATCTGATGTTGCAAAACGGCCTCCATCAAGAGGAACCAACGGGCGCAAATCTGGTGGTGTCACAGGTACACATGACATAACCATCCAGTCTGGGCGGTTTGGTGAAGATGTGAATCCTTCAACAATTTTAAGCCGCTTAGCTAACTTCATTCTCGCTTGCATCGACTTTGTCTTGCGCAATTTATCTTTAAGGTCGATAACAAGTGCCGCAAGATCTTCTTTCTCAAGAATATCACGGATCGCTTCACCACCCATACGGGCAACAAACGCATCAGAACCCCATTTTTCTTGAGATTCTCGGTATTCCGCGTCACTTAAGAGTTGCTTGCGCTCAAGCGTTGTTCGACCTGGGTCAATGACAACATATTCTTCATAATAAATGACTCGCTCAAGATCAGCCGCAGTCATCCCTAAAATGTTACCAATACGTGAAGGCATCGTCTTAAAGAACCAGATATGTACAACAGGTACGGCCAATTCAATATGAGCCATACGCTCGCGTCTTACCTTAGATAAGGTGACTTCGACACCGCATCGATCACACACAATTCCTTTATGCTTAATCTTCTTGTATTTACCGCAAGCACACTCCCAATCACGGGTAGGCCCGAATATCTTTTCACAAAACAAGCCGCCTTTTTCAGGCTTAAAGGTACGATAGTTGATCGTCTCAGGCTTCTTTATTTCCCCTCGCGACCACTCATTGCGGATGACATCATCAGACGCAATCTTAATGGTCAACTTGTCAAATTGGGAATCTTTGAAGTCTTCTTGTGACATTGAGTATCTCCCCTAACGATAAATATTATTCTTCCGAAGCTTTTTCTGTACGCACATCAAGGCACAAGCCCTGCATTTCCTTCATTAATACGTTGAAGGACTCGGGAGTTCCTGAACTTAAGATATTCTCCCCTTTGACAATCGACTCATAGATGCGTGTGCGTCCAGAGACGTCATCTGACTTAACAGTCAGCATCTCCTGCAATAAATTAGCGGCTCCATACGCCTCTAATGCCCACACTTCCATCTCTCCAAAACGCTGACCGCCCATTTGAGCTTTACCGCCCAGTGGCTGTTGCGTGACAAGAGAATATGGTCCAGTAGACCTTGCGTGAATTTTATCGGCAACCAAGTGGCTAAGTTTAAGGATATAGATATAGCCAACGACAACGCGGTTCTCAAATCGCTCGCCAGTTCTTCCATCATAAAGGTAACTCTTACCGTCTACTGGTAATCCAAGTTCCTTCATCATCTCCCAAATACGCGATTCAGGGAATCCTTCGAAGACAGGGCTCCGTACATAGATCCCGGCCTTTCTAGCAGCATATCCTAAGTGTGTCTCAAGTAACTGTCCCATGTTCATACGGGAAGGTACGCCAAGAGGATTGAGAATGATCTCAATCGTTTCACCGTTATTCAAATACGGCATATCTTGTTCAGGCACAATTTTGGAGACAACCCCTTTATTACCATGCCGTCCCGCCATCTTATCGCCGACTTGCAATTTACGCTTCGATGCAATGTAGACTTTAACCTGGCGGATAACGCCCGGATCAAGTTCTGTATCCCCTTTTCGAGTGAATTCAACTTCAGTCTTGTGTTGGCTTTGCAGAGTCTGCATCGCAGCATCAAATTCACGCATTGCTTGTCTAAGAGAGAGATACATCTCATCATCGCCCATAATCAGGTCTTCAGGTTTTTCACCTTCCAGCGCCTCAATCATGTCTTGATTGATAGTCTCCCCTTCTCTAATGATCACCTCACCTGTCTTCCGATGCATGACAGCACTCGGAGCAGCTTCGCCCATTAATATAGCTCCAAGCTTCTCATGGAATTCAATAACGAGTTCCGCCTCTTTAGTTTTAAAGTCGGAATGGATATCTTTAATCCGCGTTGCTTCTTCGACAAGTTCATCATCAGTTTTTGACAACCGGTCTCTTCTTGAAAAGACCTTCACATCCATGACGACACCCTCAGTTCCAGGAGGAACTGTTAGAGATGCATCTTTAACATCAGCGGCCTTTTCACCAAAAATTGCGCGTAGCAATCGCTCTTCCGGAGCCAATTCAGTTTCAGATTTTGGAGTGATCTTACCAACTAAGATATCGCCAGGTTTGACCTCAGCACCAATACGGATAATCCCGTCTTCACCAAGGTTTGCCAATGCTTCTTCAGAAACATTTGGAATATCGCGTGTGATCTCTTCTTTTCCGAGTTTCGTATCTCTGGCTGTTAACTCAAATTCCTCAAGATAAATTGATGTGTAATAATCATCTCTCAGCAATTTTTCAGAGATGATGATCGCATCCTCATAGTTGTAACCACACCATGGCATGAACGCTACTAGCGCGTTTTTACCAAGAGCCACTTCCCCTTTATCCGTTGCAGGTCCATCTGCAATGACATCACCTGCACGCACCTCGTCGCCTACGTTGCAAAGAGGAGTCTGGTTAATGCATGTGCCTGCATTGGAACGCATGAATTTTTTAAGGATATAAGTTTTCTTATTTAATGGATTGGCTTTAGGAGCGATGACAATTTTAAATCCATCAACAAATTCAACTCTACCGTCATCTTCTGCAACAATGACAGCGCCAGAGTCACGAGCCGAACGAGCTTCTAATCCCGTTCCAACAATAGGTGCATCTGTTTTAAGCAGAGGAACCCCTTGCCGTTGCATGTTAGAACCCATCAGCGCTCGGTTAGCATCATCGTGCTCAAG